>NZ_JBHXAS010000104.1:0-16530 GCF_042727425.1 Peribacillus sp. NPDC060253 | reverse complement strand
TTTCTATTCTAATTATCCGGAAATAATGCTTTTTTTAAAAAAACTAACTCTAAGTCAGACTAAAGACAAAAGGGTTTAAAGGGTTTAAAGGGTTTGAACGTTGCCTCCAGGCACCCGGCTTTCCGCGGGCAGACCGCCCTCGACGCCTTTGCGCCTATGGGGTCTCACCTATACACGCTTTTCCGCAAGGAGTCTAGCACACTCGCTCCAATCAACTTTGTTTCAAAATTTAGATAGAACCCCTTTGTCTACAAACTGATTTATATCCTTTTTTTCTTTTTATTCAACCATATAATTAATCCAATTATTGCTATAAATAAAATTAATATGTCTATGTTGTACATAGAAAATAAATTTCGATCAGCTATTATTACTGAGGACATCCTGATTATAAAACCTAGACATATCGAAATAAGTACAATTATTACTCTTTTAAAACTCCTTTCCTTAGTTTCCATATTTATCTTGACCTCCCGCATATAGTTATATAGTACGATATTATACAAATACAACCAACAGCAGGCAACATTGAAATGAGCAAACCTATTGCTCATCAAGCTAAACTAACAAATACCCAATTAGGAAAGATGGTAAAGGCTCATCAAAAGGGAACAACATCGTTAAGCATCGTAAGAACTCTTGTGTTTGCAGGTGGCCCAAACGCACCAGCAGGAGTAGCTACTGCACTGGCATCAGCACTTGCTGGCAGTCCTAATAGTTTAATAGCAGCATATTATTCCGGAAAACACGCTTATCATATATCAGTCTATGCTAGTGGTAATAAAACAAGTTTATCTAAAATAACGTATATATATTACACAAAGTCAAATCTTTCATTTAGAGGCCCTCATTAATTAATCTATCTCGATCCTAGTACTACAGAGGAAATGGCGCTTTCCATAAATACAAAAACCAAGAATGCTTATTCAAAAGCATTCTTGGTCTTGTTATTTGCCGTACTTTATTTGATTTTAACTTTTTATGACAACACCTTACTATATATCCCGTTCCTATTAAAGCCTTTAATTTACCTTTTTCGATCCTTTCCAATGGATTTCCCTTAAACGATATTTTTGCAGTTTTCCCGTTGCCGTTTTCGGTAAAGACTCTACAAATTCAACTTTTGTCGGTGCTTTAAAGTGAGCCATTTTTGAGCGGCAAAAGGTAATGATCTCATTTTTCGTCACTTCCACATTGGGGTGCAGTACAATGATTGCCTTAGGCGTTTCACCCCATTTATCGTCTGGGATGGCAATAACCGCCGCCTCCAATACATCAGGATGTTTATACAATACCCCTTCCACTTCAGTCGAAGAAATATTTTCTCCTCCCGAAATGATTAAATCCTTTGCCCTGTCCTGTATTTCAATATATCCATCAGGATGGGTAACTGCCAGATCCCCAGTGTAAAACCAGCCATCCCTAATGGCTTCGGCCGTCCTTTCCGGATCCTTATAATACCCTTCCATGACAACATTTCCGCGAGTGATGATTTCCCCTAATTCCTTCCCATCCCAAGCGACCTCTTTCCCGCCTTGATTGACCACCATCGTTTCCCCATTAAAAACCAATTCAATACCTTGTCTTGCCTTTATTATGGCTTGTTCTTCCGCTGATTTAGCTTCAAATTCATCGTTCCACTCGTTATATAGGATAAACGGGGAAGTTTCCGTTAATCCATAGACATGTATCATATTCAAACCAAGGATTTCCTGAGCTTTATGAATAAGCGCTGCTGCTGGAGGAGCACCTGCCGTTGCCATCCGTGGCCGTACCTTGATATCAGTATCTTTTGCTTTAGGATCATTCACTAGCATATTGACGACAGTTGGTGCTCCACATAACAATGTAATATTATGCTGTTCGAATAAATGGAGGATATGAGGGGGATCAACTTTTCTTAAACATACATGAGTCCCGCCAGCAGCCGTGATCGCCCATACGCCGCCCCACCCATTGGCATGAAACATTGGCAGGGTATGGAGGTACACATCATCATGCTTTAAACCAAGATGATATATGAAATTGGCAGCATTCATGTAATTCCCGCGATGTGTCAACATTACCCCTTTTGGTTTCGATGTCGTTCCGCTCGTATAATTAATAGTCAAAAGCTGATTTTCATCGATTTCACCCTCTGGCAGTCCAACTCCATCATTTGCATGCAGGATGAAATTCTCATAGTCTATTCCAGGTAAAGTGGTTTCATGCCCTTCAACAGGCACGATAATGATTTTTTCCAATGATAATTCAGTTAAGATTTTCTCGATTGGAGCCGTGAATTCCTCATCGACTATTAATATTTTTGAATCGCTATGCTTGATAATATATTCCAAATCCTCAGCAGAAAGCCGGTAATTCAATGGCACCATGATCGCACCGATTTGACAAATGCCATAAAAGCATTCCAGCATATAATGAGTGTTTGGCAGCATTACTGCAATATGGTCGTCTTTTTCAATTCCTGAAGAAAGCAATGCTTTGGAAAGTTGATCGACCCGGTTCCCGAATTCTCTGTATGTATACTCTTTCTCTTCATCGATGACAGCCACTTTATGAGGATAATATTTTACGGCCCTGCGCTTCCAATCCATGGGGGTTAATGGTGAAAACATTTTACCCAACTCCTTCTATTATTATTTTCATTGCTTATATTTATTTAAATGAAGCGCAATCCTCTGCCTGGTTCGTTAATCATGAAGAGTCACTGAGAAAAAATCCTTAGATGACTAAGTCCGTTTCACCTGACCTTTAGACCACCGGTGAATGGAAAAAAAGCGAAAACAGAATAAATTTATGGGTATGGTTAAAAACAAAAAGTTTGTGAAAACACTTATAGTTAATTGACTTTTCTGATAATTCACCCCCTAAAAGCAGTGAGATTAGAGAAGAATTCACTGCTTTATTAAAAAAGGACCAGTTGAGATGAACGATGATGCTTTTTCTTTCTATTATAATGGAACCATTACCCTTTAGTAAGACTATATTTTATTCTCTAAACATGACGACACATGTTCGGTTAGTTTCCCCACGATTTGTTTAAGGCGTACGGTTTCCTCTTCATTTAAGACGCTATAAAAGTCACGAAAGATTTTGGCGAAACACATATTGATGGAATGATAGGTTTCTCGTCCACTTTCGGTGGATTGAATGTAAACGACCCGGCGATCATCCTCACTATGTACCCTTTCAATCAAATTCTTCCGTTCGAGCCGGTCAATTAGTGCAGTTCCAGCAGCAGGTTTGATCTTCAAATGATTCGAAACATTTTTGGCAGCCATGGATCCGTCCAAGACTATTAATTGCAGTGCGCGAAACTGTACAGAAGTCAAATCGTATTTAACCAATAACGGTTCCACCAATTCCTGTGAGAGTCTGCTTAGCTCTTTAATCTCAATATGTAAATTATACAATTCACTTGAATTCATGTTTGACAATCCTTTCTTATTGACAACTATCTATCTAAAACTATAACATAATTAACGTATCAAAAAATTAACCATGCGAATTAAATTGGTTATTGATTTCCAAAGAGAAAGAGAGGCTGTCCATGTCAGCAGAACAACGAAAAAAGATCATAATCCTCATGATCAATATGTTTATAGCAATAGGAAGTTTCGGTATCATCATTCCCATTTTACCTGCATACCTTGCCTCCATTAATCAAGGCGGAACAGCCGCCGGCCTAATGATCGCCATTTTCGCAGGTGCTCAACTTATCTTTTCGCCAATTGCGGGGAAATGGACTGACCAATTTGGGCGCAGAAAAATGATTATTTATGGATTGGTCGGTTTGACTTTATCCATGTTTATTTTTTATGCAGTCAATTCTATTTGGTTATTGTATGCTTCTCGTATAATCGGTGGAATTGGAGCCGCTTTGCTTATTCCAGCAATATTTGCTTACGTTGCAGATATCACAACATTTGATCAGCGGGCTAAAGGTAATAGTTTAGTATCTGCCGCCATGTCACTGGGAATTGTAATCGGTCCAGGGATTGGTGGATTTTTAGCTGATTTTGGCTTAAAGTTTCCATTTTTGATTTCTGCGCTAGTATCATTATCAGCAGTGGTCTTTTCTATTTTTGTTTTAAAAGAAAGCGAAACGGCACAAGTTGCCCAAACTACGGAAGCCAAGAATGAATCGATGGTTCGCAAGATTGCCTTATCTGTAAAAATGCCTTATTTCATCCCACTGATCATTACACTTGTAATGAGCTTTGGATTAATGGCATATGAGTCAGTAATTGGTCTTTATCTTGATAATCAATTCAATTCAAGTCCTAAGGACATCGCCGTCATGGTTACAGCTACCGGAATCGTCAGCGTAATCGTTCAACTGTTTGTCGTTGACCGGATTGTACGCCGTTTCGGGGAAATTAATGTGTTGAATATCTTTATCAGTGTTGCAGCCATCGGTTTCCTCCTATCACTTTTTGCTTCAAGTTACCTGATTTTCTTTTTAATCTCACTAATCATCTTCCTTTCCACATCCATCTTACGTCCAGTTCTGAACACGCTGATTTCGAAGATGGCAGGGAATGAGCAGGGCTTTGCAATGGGTATGAATAATGCATATATGAGCATCGGAAATGTGCTTGGACCCACTCTTGCCGGAATGATGTATGATGTCCACATCACCTATCCGTTCATGTTAGGCCTTTTCCTCTTAATCATTACATTAATGATCACCATGGCTTGGCAAAAACGATCTCTTCATTCGAAGGCATTATCCTAGAGCTGAAGAAAGCAATATCCTTTTAACACCATAAAGAAAAACCCCCGGATAGCGGTCACTATTCGGGGTTTTTTTATGATGTTTATTATCCTATCCTCTTGTAATCGTGATCCTCCAAAACTGTTTATTCACGAGTAAAACGTTCGAATACCAGAGTAATTGCTTTAAATTCACGAGTAAATGTACGAATCTCACGAGTATTTGCTCAAAATTCACGAGTAAACGTACGAATCTCACGAGTATTTGCTCAAAATTCACGAGTAAACGTTACAAATACACAAATTCGCTTCCAACTTTCGAATATTTGCTCCAAACTCTTGTGTTAATAGCTCAAATCATACGTAACGCTCGAATTCCAGAGATGCTCCGTAAGTCTGTTAGGTAGCTTTTTCCCTAATAAACCGGAATTCGTGTAAATGACCACAATAAAAAGCGGCCCTTTTCCTCTAAAAAGGCCGCTTTTTATACAGTGCTTCTCATTCCATATTGTTATAAGGGGAAAATGAATTTCATTTAATATAAACGGCTTTCTTCCCTTTACTGCTTTCAAAAGCCGCATCGATGATTCTAATGACGGAAAGGCCCTCCTGAGCAGTGACCGGAGCTTTTTTCCCATTCAAAATACTCTCAGCAACTTCCTGGTAATACGTTAAATAAGAACCATGTTGAGTTTGAATGGTTTCATGTGTTTCATTTTCTCCTTCAATCGTAACTAAGTGACCATAAAATTCAGGATCATCTGCACCCCAAGAGTCATCCAACGGTTTTTTCCCCTCACTTAAGGCTGCCTCTTGGCAATCAAGACCGTACTTGATAAATGATCCTTTACTTCCATGCACCTGAAAGCGCGGTCCATTAACAGGAACGATTGAGCCTGAATGCAATATTACTCTCAGCTTTTCATACGCTAATATCACATGGAAATAATCATCCGTTTCGGCATTCTCTTTTTGCGAAAATACATCAGCCCATACGAATTGCGGCAACCCAAACAAATTCAAGGCTTGATCGATGAGATGTGACCCTAAATCATATAACATACCTGATCCCGGGCCTGGCTTTTCTCTCCATCTATCCCTGACCACCGGCCTGAATCGATCATAATGTACTTGGTATGTATTGATTTCCCCAAGCACACCATCATTGATAAGTTTTTTTACCGTCAAAAAGTCATTATCCCATCTCCGGTTATGATAGACGCTTATTAGGAGTTTCTTTTCCTCGGCAATCTTAATGAGCTCTTCTGCCTCCCAGGCCTCCACTACCATAGGTTTCTCCAAGACGACATGTTTACCTGCTAACAAGCTTTGTTTGGCCATTTCAAAATGCAACCCGCTTGGTGTCGTAATAACCACCAAATCAATGGATCCGTCTTCAAGAATTTCATCCAAGCTTCCTACCACTTCCACGTCCTTCAAATCTTTTTGGACTTTTTCCTGTTTGGAACTGACTACTTTCGCTATTTGAAATTGCCCTAATACACTAAGTAAAGGCGCATGAAATGTAGCTCCTGACAATCCGTATCCCACTATACCCACTTTAATTTTTCTCATTTTCGTTCCCACTCACTTTCTTGTTCAATCTAAAAAACATGCACTTACCTTTATTACACTTCAGAATATTTTTCTCTCAGAAACTTTACAGACTGATTAATTAATTCTTCCAAAACATTGATGCTAATATCTGCCACTTTATTGATGTACACACAGCCTTTTCCGGAAGTGTATTTTCCAAAAGCCTGCAATAATTCTCCCCTTTTTATGTCACCCGGAGCAAGATATAAACTTATTTTTGCTTTTCGAGGTGAAAAGCCGACTAGGGGGGCATCGCCTTCGTGACCAGATTCATATTTATAATGATAGGTACCGAACCCTATGATACTCGGTCCCCACATCTTTGCTTCAAAACCTGTCGTTTTTGTGAATATATCCAATAATTCATATGCATCTTCACGCTTTTTAAGATTATCGACTCTCTCAATGAACTCAATGACACTGCTGTCTGTTTCCTTGGTTTTTTGTTGATACATGATCGGAACCACTCCCATACTAAAAAGTAGTAAAATTAAAAGGTTATCCTATGCTCTAAACTTAGAGGTTGACATTTATGTATGCAGCTACAGCTTAAACAAATCTTGAGGATCATTTCTGTTGTTGGGTTTACAGGAAATCACAGCCATTTACAATAGATAATATGGAAATCCTGACTCTTCAAATGAAAGACTGAAGAAATTCATTGATAGCCTTTACCCAACGCCCTTAATATATTATAGAACATCGATTCGTTTTATTCTAATTTCAGAGCAGAGTATATATAGATAAATCTTCAATATTATATTTGTCCCTAATATGACACCACTATTTTTGGCAGATTCTTGATTTCTCATTAAAATCACTACGACCAGATTGGATTCAGGGGCACAATACTGATCGTAGCGTATCCATATATTCACATTCATAAACCAGTAGTTTTATATAAGTAGAATTGGAAGGCACAATACAGTTTATCCCAAACCCTATTGTCTTCGGATCTTTTCAATTTCATCAGCTATGAATTGTACCTGCGTCCCTACAATGACTTGAATGCTTTGAGGACCAACGATATTAATTCCTGCAACCCCTGTCGAGTTGATTTTATTCTGATCGACAGCTCCCATATTCTCCACTTCAACTCTTAAACGGGTAACGCAATTATCAACAGAAATTACATTATCGTCTCCGCCTAATGCCTCATAAATCGCAGAAGCCATAGCAAAGAATTTACTCTCATTAGACTCGACTTCACTGCTGGCCGCTTGTACATGCTCTCCTCCACCTTCAAGCCCATCATCTGGGTCATCAGCTCTACCAGGAGTCATTAAATTGAACTTGGCGATCAAGAAGCGGAATAAGAAATAGTAGATGACAGCAAAAACCAGGCCTTGAAGCAGTAGCATATAGGGTTCATTTGCCAAGGGCAACCTTGAACTCAAAACAAAGTCAATAAATCCAGCACTAAAACCAAACCCTGCTGTCCAATGGAAAGTTGCAGCAATAGCTAACGAAATTCCGGTCAATAAGGCGTGCACCACAAAAAGGGCTGGTGCAACAAACATGAAGGCAAATTCCAATGGTTCAGTAACTCCTGTAAAAAATGAAGCGAATCCCGCTGCGAGCATTAATGAAGCCACTTGTTTTTTCTTCTTGGTTTTTGCCGAATGGTACATGGCAAGAGCTGCAGCAGGCAAACCGAACATCATGACAGGAAAGAATCCCGCTTGGTACATGCCTGTGGTTCCTTTTATTCCCTTTCCTGCCCAGAAATTGCCGATATCATTGAGTCCTATTACATCAAACCAGAATACGGAGTTTAACGCATGATGTAAACCCGTTGGAATCAACAGCCGATTGAAGAACCCATAGAGTCCCGCTCCAGCCGCACCTAATTCACTTATACCTTCACCAAATATAACTAACCAGGAGTAGATAAGCGGCCAAACGAAGAATAATATAAGGGAAACCAGCAACATAGCAACAGCAGTAAGTATGGGGACAAGCCGTTTACCACTAAAGAAAGCGAATGCATCTGGCAGTTCGACCTTACTAAACCGATTATACATAGAGGCTGCGATAAGTCCAGAGAGAATTCCGACAAATTGATTTCCTATTTCCTCAAATGCTGGATTAACATCTTTAACATCGACTCCCTGCAGCATAGCTACTGATTCTGTCGAAAGCAATGTCGTTACGACTAGATACGCTACTAACCCGCTCAAAGCGGCTGATCCGTCTTTACCTTTCGACATCCCCAATGCTACCCCTACAGCAAACAGGATAGACATATTGTCAATGATGGAAGAACCAGCTTTGATTAAGAAAGCCGCTAATGGACTTCCCGCTCCCCATCCTGCTGGGTCTATCCAATAGCCGATCCCCATCAAGATGGCTGCTGCCGGCAATACGGCTACTGGAAGCATCAAGGAACGACCAATTTTTTGAAGGTATTTTTTCATCCCGCTTTCCTCCTGACCATTACAGATTTAGGGTAAACCCCATATTCTATTAGACAACGCTTCCTTCCATTTTAGAACTTCATTTCATATATTAATTTTCATATAAACATTAACTCCTCCTTCAAGTGATCCCAAAAAAAAGAAAAGTCCAAATTGACTTTTCTTTTTTTTACCTTTTATTTATAGAGCAAGTAATGTTTGCGAACCTTTTTAAAAGCATCCTGCGTTACTTGATATTCTTTCATGATTTCATTTACTGATGAACCATCTTCAATTCGTGACCTTACCCAGCCATTTCCAATCAATAGACTGAAATTGTTTGCTTTGAGGAATTCAAAATCACCAGGATATAAATCATGAATGGTCTTGATGATGTGAAGTCCAGTAGGTACGGCTTTGAATTCCTCTCTATCCGTTACATAAATTTCAACCCCATGGCTTAGTGTACCTGCATGCTTTGAGAACATAGGTGTAAAAGAGGCTGCCCTGAATTTTACGCCAGGTAACCGTAATGCATTTAATTTCCCGGCAAGTTCATCGCTGTTTATATAAGGAGCACCAATCAATTCGAATGGTTTTGTCGTGCCTCTGCCTTCCGAGACATTCGTCCCCTCGATTAATCCTGTAGCGGGATATACGAATGTAGTGGAAACTGTCGGCATGTTCGGTGATGGCATGACAAACGGGAGCCCCGTATCGTCATAATCCATATCTCTCTTCCAGCCTTTCATTTGGATGACCTTTAGATCTGCTCCAATATTAAATTCCTTATTGAACAACATTGCGAGTTCCCCAACTGTCATTCCATGCTTAAGCGGTATGGGGTACAAGCCAACAAACGATGAGAATTCAGATTCAAGTACCGGTCCATCCACCGACTCCCCGCCTTGTGGGTTCGGACGGTCGAGCACGATAAAGGGGATATCATTTTCTTTTGCTGCTTCCATTGCATAAGCCATCGTGTAAATGTACGTGTAATAGCGTGTTCCGACATCCTGGATATCAAATACAAGAACCTCAACATCTTTTAACATTTCAGGCGTCGGTTTTTTCGTTTTACCATATAAGCTATAAACGGGTAACCCTGTTTTTTCATCTATATAATATTCCACACTTGCACCAGCTTGCGCATCTCCACGTACTCCATGTTCGGGACCAAATAACGCCGTCAACTGAATATCCGGATCGTCATGAAGTAGATCGACGATGCTGTTTAATTTAGAATCGATGCCAGTTGGATTCGTAATCAATCCGACTTTTTTTCCTCTTAACACGTTCTTTTCTTCTTTTAAAAGGACTTCAATTCCAGTACTGACTTTTTGTTTTTTCTTCTCTTTGACAGCCGTTACACTTTTTGAGGAAACGATACCGAAAGAAAGCAGACAAATGGAAAATATGATCATGATTCTTTTCAATTTGTTTCCCCCTTATTTATTAATGGGTTTTCCTGATTTTATATCTAATCCATATCCAAATTTATAAAGACTTTCAGAGGGTTTAGTCACTGATGGAATATCGACGGGTAAAGTGCCTTTAGGTTTTGATTCTCCAAAAATCGTCGAGATGCCTGCAGGAATATTAGGCTGTCGATAACGCCCATTAGAATAACCTTTATATCCATATACAGCAAGCACCGCTTTCGCTTCCTCAAAGTTTGCAACGTCATAAGGGTTTCTTAAACTCATTAAAACAAATTCTTTATCTTTCTTCTTCGCTTGATTCATGACCGCTCTTGGAAAGGCTGTTGCCCACTTTGAAGGCTCTTGAATGCTATCATCGATCACACCATCCTTGATAGCCGGATCGTTTTTGACAATATAGGAACCAGTTATGACAAAGTCTGTCTCATCAATAAGTCTTGCCACTTGATCTGTAAATGATTTTCCCGAGAAACTCATACCCGATACTTGCACTTTTTTTATTTTCTTTTTCTCAGCTAATTCGCTGATGCTCCTTTTCATTGATTCAACTTGGTCATCAAAAGGAGCAAGAACTAAAACTTTATCATTTTTCTTAGGTTTGAACGGCAATGTTCTGCCTTCATTTTTCAATAGAGTGATGGCATCCTCCGCGATTTCCCTTTCTTTTTTCAAATGATCTTTATTTCCGACCACTTGAAGCGCGGTTTTGATTTTTTTATCGATTGGCGTTTTATCAGGGTTTAAAATCCCTCTTTTCTTTTTTAAATTCAGTATCCTCGTTACAGATTGATTCACTTGATCTAGAGGAATTTCCCCGCTTTCCACTGCTGCCTTCACCGCATTGAATACAGAGGTGATATTTTTTTCCATTTGAAGCGAATTTACTTGTGCAGGCATCAAGGCAATGTCGACTCCCGATTTCAGGGCAAGGACCACGGCTTCTTCCTGTCCGAAATTGTCTGCAATGGCTTGCATATTTAGAGCATCTGTAACCACAACGCCGTCAAAACCCATTTCTTCACGTAATAGACCTGTGATGACCTTATGTGACAATGTTGCAGGAACCATAATTTCTTGTCCGTCTTTTTTACTGATATACGTAGTGTCATCGAATGAAGGAAATTGAACATGTGCAGTCATCATCATATCCACTCCAGCATCGATGGCTCTTTGAAAGGGAACCAACTCGATGGAACGCAACCGCTCTTTATCATGAGAAACAAGAGGGAGACCATAATGACTATCGACCGCTGTATCTCCATGGCCAGGGAAATGCTTGGTGGTTGCTATCATGTTCTGATTTTGCAATCCTTTTATCGTCTGAATGCCAAGCTTTGATACAAGTTCTGGATCAGAGCTGAAGGATCGAACGCCAATAACTGGATTTCCGGGATTATTATTGACGTCGACAGACGGACCAAAATTCACATTTATGCCGAGTGACGATAGTTCCCGTCCAATAATTTCTCCAGTTTTATAAGCGTAACTCTCTTCTCTGGCTGCACCAAGTGCCATATTACCAGGAAGGTTCGTTCCAGTTTGAAGACGAGTTACGATTCCTCCTTCCTGATCAATCGTTATGAACAGCGGAAGGTCTGGGCTTGCCATCTGTAAACCATCGGTTAGCCGTACCGTTTGTTCTGTATCGACTACATTCTCAGCAAACAGGATCACACCGCCTAGATGATACTTTTTAATGATGCTTGCAACTTCAGCGTTCATTTCAATGAACCCTGTGGCCCTCCCTTCTCCTTCTTTCTGCCAATTACGAAAATCCGGCATGAGCATTTGACCGACTTTTTCATCCACCGTCATGTTTTCTACGATCTCCTGAATATCCAATGCTGGTTTTTCATTCTCTAAACCCTTTGCTGTCGCATTCCCACCAAGAAAGGATATAACCAAGAATACTGCAATCCCAGCAGAGGCCCATTTTTTCTTTAACATTAGGGTTCCTCCTTTATACTTTTTTAGTTCTTGTATCAACACTTCCATGCCCACTACAATGAAAGAGTTAAAAAAGAAAGGAAAGTACCTGTATGGATCCTCTAAAGAAAACAGGCGGAATCCACGATCATTTCAGCCGCCTTTCTTTAACACGCCTTCATGTCAAAATGGGAGATACCCCGCTTACCCCAGAATCATTGATCGTTGGAACTCACTGGCCTTCACTTTTCAGAACTATGGATTGACCAGGTTTTAGAAGGGCCAGCAGGGGCAGATCTTCTTCTATAACTTGCCCTATCACATTGACTCGATGATCTTCCCCCATATCTTTCTTGCAAATTTGAACCTCTCCCCGATACCGTCCGTATGCGTCATTGTCCATCGTTATGGATCCAAGGCTGCGTGCAACTGTATTACTCGGCTCAATATTCGCTGTGACCCGGGTATTTTGCAGCCGGTAAACATGTTGAGAAACATCTGGCCTCAATTTGTACTGACGGCTGTGCAAAATTCCGGATTCCATTCTAATAGATAGAATATTTTGTTTTTTGTAGGCCGATAGATTCTCAAGTAAATCATTCTCCGTTCCTTGATCTCCAACGAAAACTCCTTCGACATATTGAAACAGCTCAACACCGGCAGCGTAAGGATTCATCAGCCTGTGTTTTTCAAGCGTCGGGAGCCCGTCATGCAAAGGCCCGCGTTTATTCCCTGCACCCGGGATAAAAGCAAAAATCGGTATCCCGTATTTCTTGAACATCCGATTTTGTTCATGAAAGAATTCTTCCTCAAGGCCCGTTTCACGCCTTGGATAAAAGTTATGCCAAGCTATCAATCTTTCCGGTTCCACTCCGCTTTGAAGCACGGCTAGAAGTTCATCTTCAGTCAACGTACTTGCGTTTAGTGAAAGGGAAAATATCTTTGACAAAGATGTAACCGTTTCTTGGTCAAACCCATCATCAAGCCGAATTCCTTTAACTCCTAATGGCAATAAATCCGTTAATTTACAGATTCCCAAATGATCGAGCGTGTTTAATGAGACATCTGCATGAATTTCCATTCCATAAGATTCCGAGAGCTTTAAAAGTTCGATCATTCTCTTTACGAGATCACCCTTCTCTTCAGGAATATGAAGCGAGGTAAACGCTCGCTTCACTCCTATGTTAGCAGCATGAATGATTTGGGCTTCTGCATGTGGATCCTGTAGATAAAAAGAGATTCCAATCACTTGAATTCAACCGCCATTTCATCTTTAAATCCAAACAAATAGGTAAAAATAAATCCTGCTACGTAGGATAGGAGCAATCCAGCCAAAAACAGTCCGATTTGATTAGCATGCACTAAAAAGGTAAGCGGCAGTCCAGATACACCGATGGCCGATGTCGCAATTCCGAAATGAGCTTGGAATGCTCCCCCTACTCCTGCACCTAAACAGGCGGTTAAAAAAGGCCTGCCAAGTGGCAGCGTCACTCCAAATATAAGGGGTTCGCCGATACCAAGCATTCCTGACGGAAGTCCGCCGCCGATTGCTCTTTTTAAACTCGCTTTCTTTGTTTTCATGTAGATGGCAAATGCCGCGCCTACTTGGCCCGCACCTCCCATGGCCAAAATGGGAAGAAGGGGATCATCTCCAATCGAATTGATCAATTCTAGATGAACAGGCGTCAAACCTTGATGTAAACCAGTTATGACAAGAGGAAGGAAGGCCGCACCAAGCACGAATCCAGCTACAACACCACCGAAATCCAATACATTCAATAACCCTGTCGTAATGGCATCCGATAAAAATCCGCCTACCGGCATAAACACAATGTACGTAACAATCCCAGTAATGAGCAAAGCGAAGGTTGGCGTCAAAATGATATCCAGTGATTGTGGAATGAATTTCCTGACCTGTTTTTCCACCAAAGCTATAAATATCGCGGCAAAGAGGACTCCTATTAACCCTCCGCGGCCAGGGAGCAAATTTTCACCGAATAATGATATGTCGCCGACGGCCGGATTGATGACCAAGATACCCGCCAGTGCCCCAAGTGCGGGGGAACCACCGTATTCCTTTGCTGCATTCGTCCCCACCAAAATTCCCAAGTAGGCAAACAACCCAGATCCGATAACGGTTAAAATGATAGCTACTTGCGATTCTGCTGCAAGCCAGCCCGCTTGAACGATCGCTTTTGTAATTCCGGTTATCAAACCTGATGCTACTAATGCGGGAATGAGAGGAATGAATATACTTGCAATCCTGCGTAAGAATAGTTTAAAAGGTTTCGCGTTTTTCCTATTAATCTCTGATTTGTTCTTCGAGGCCATTTCTTTTAAGTTCAAGCCGTCAGAAAACGCTAAAAGCTTTTCGAATTCTGTATGAACCTTATTCACCACGCCTGGTCCTAATACGATTTGTATCGTTTCTTCTTCAATAATACCAAGAACGCCTTCCGTATTTTTTATTTCTTCCATGTTTATTTTTGAACGATCGATTGGCAATACCCTTAGTCTGGTCATGCAATGTGCTGCTGATGCTACATTTGATGCCCCGCCCAATTTCCCCAATAACTCTTCTGCTAAACTGGTGTACTTATCTCCCTTGCCCATTCAAAAGCCCCCTTTTCCAATATTTCGAAATGTTCATTTATATCGATCTGTCATCGATTTAATTGCAGCTTTTGTGTTATCAATATATTGGACAGTTTCTTCATATTGCTCTGAAGCCATCCCCAAAAACAAAATATCAATCATATATAACTGTGCCAATCGTGAGGATGTTGCAGCACTTCGAAACGGTGCTTCATTTGAAAAGGATGTATATAGCGTCGCATCACACAACGAAGATACCGTTGTTTGACCAAAATGAGTCAGTCCGATCGTTTTGACCCCACGTTCTTTTGCTAGCTTCAGGATATTGACAACTTCAGGTGTTTCACCGGAAAATGAAATGGCAAAAACAATGTCATTTACATCAGCATTGGCAATCAAGGTTGCAACTAAATGCATATCTGTAAAAGCCGTTGCCCCTCTATTGATTCGAAGCAATTTTTGCTGGGCGTCTGCAGCGACAATATGAGAGGCACCCACTCCACAAAAGTGGACGGTTTTAGCGTTCAGCATCAGCGTAATCGCATGTTTGAGATTGTTGTGATCGATGATTTCAGATGTGTCGCGAATGGTCTGAATCGAATTACTCGTCGTTTTTTCTACAATCCGATACAGTGATTCCAAAGGCTCGATATCCCGGTAGCCCTGTTCAACAGTCTTCATCAAGTCTCCAGCTATCCGTATTTTTAAATCTTGAAATCCTTTTACTCCGAGCGATTTACATAACCTAATAACGGCAGCCCCGCTTGTTTTAGCAGAAGTACTCAATTCCTGTACAGTGCTATTCACCACTTCATGAGGATTTTGAAGAATATATTCTGCTAGTTTTTGTTCCGATTGCGGGAGCTTGCTCAACATCGTCTGTATAATGGATAATCCTCCTGTAGCCATTGCACCTCTCCTTAATCTTCATAGATCGAGATGGCTTTTCTGACATCTCCATCCGCTTTTTCTAGTAACTCCATTGCTTTAACATAATCTGTTGACGTTTTTATCATGACAATTGCTGGTTTAACTTGATTATTTGCTTTTTCAAGCATTTTAGAGGCATGATCATAATCAGTATCCGTTACAGTTTCGATCATGCTGATGGCACGATCCTTCAGTTTTTGATTGCTTACCTTTACATCAACCATCAGATTTTCATACACTTTTCCCACTCGGATCATGGTAGCTGTTGAAATCATATTGAGGACCATTTTCTGAGCGGTTGCCGCTTTCATCCTTGTGGAACCTGTTAAAACTTCTGGTCCGACCACCACTTCAATCCCTATATCAGCTTCTTCTGTGATGCTCGCATTTTCATTGCACGATAAAGCCACCGCTTTTGCCCCAACTTTTCTTGCATAACGTAAAGCCCCTCTCACATAAGGGGTACGGCCGCTTGCCGCAATGCCAATAACCGTATCATCCGCTGTAAGATCCACGTCCATTAAATCACATTCCCCAAACTCTTCTTTATCCTCCGCTCCCTCAATGGCCCGAACAAACGCCTTTTCCCCTCCTGCGATTATTCCCAGCACCATTTCAGGTGGTACGCTGAAAGTCGGCGGACATTCCACGGCATCAAGAACACCGAGTCTTCCGCTCGTTCCTGCACCAATGTATATGAGTCTCCCTCCTTTCTTTATCGATTCACAAGCCCATTCAACTACTGTTCTAATTTCCGGCAAAACTTCCTGGACGGCTGCTGCCACTTTTAGATCTTCCTTATTGATTGCTGAGATGATTTCCAACGTATTCATGCGATCGATGTTCATCGTCCCTTCATTTCTCAATTCAGTCGTTAATGAACGCAGATGTTCTTCCATAGACAAATAAGTCCTCCTATTATTCTTCTC
>NZ_JBHXAS010000103.1:0-16551 GCF_042727425.1 Peribacillus sp. NPDC060253 | reverse complement strand
GTATTAAGTTCGGCTGTATTTTCTATTAAACAAATAAAAGTTGTAAGAAATCATACGTTATCTTTAAGAAGGGAAATTTTTCTCTTCTTTTTTTATGCATAAATAAGAACGAATGTTCTAAAGTGGAGTTATAGAATGAATGGAGATGTTCTTATGTCTATAAAAGATCGCGGGAAGCTAAAGTGGCAAGGATTCTTTATGCTTGAACATATTAAAATACTAAAAGGTTAAAATTAGGATTACTATCGTCAAAAAAAACCATTAATAGATGAATACCAATTAGAAGAGTTTGAGAACAAGATACATACTGCTATGGAGTTTGCTTAGCTGGTGAAGTTTACCATGTGGGAAGATGATTTTGATTGCGATTATAGGGTGGGTACTTCGAATAGATCGGTTAACTAAGAAAATTCATTTAGAGTTGGCGAAAGAAAAGGGACATAGTATAAAGATTAAGTTAGTGCATTAATGGTTGGCATAAGAAAAGATCACAGAGCCATACATGATTTTATAGCAGGTACATACGTGACTACAAATAAACCTTGAATAATTGATAAGCAGTTTAATAGCTGCTTTTTTTGTGCGTTTGTGCGAAGGTACAAATTCATGGAAAACCCTTAATTTAAATGAAATCTAGGCAAAATAAAAAGGCAAAACAAATCGAAATTTGTTGCTTGGTGAAAAATGATGTAAATGAATATTTCAGAGAAAACCACGGTAGAATATCTAATCCATTAAACATTGTTGCTGTTAAAATATTTTTATACTACTTTGGTGGTTATGCAAACGCACCAAAAAGCACTTAACATAAATGGTTAAGTGCTTTTATTATTCAATACTTCCTTATTTTGATTAATGATTATTTTATTTCTTAAAATCATTTCTTTATTATTAAGTCCAACATTCGGTTCTGTGGTCTTATTCACCTTTTCTAGGAGTGATACTACGGATATTTCTAACAATTCAGGAATAGACATATTTGTTTTTGAAGATAATACTTCAAGTTCATGGATTAATTTAGGGGATAGCATTGGTTGTCTTTCATTGATTTCCATGATAGTACCCTCTTTCTCGGAAAATTGTTTAATTGTACTTTAAGTATATATTGTGAGTTTCAAACGAAACATTAAATTACAGTTATTTATGTTAAGAATTGATGACAATTGTAGAAGGAAGGTATAACAAGCACTTTACCTTAATGGGAGAGTGCTTGTTCGTGTTGTCTGATTCTTTTGTTGGGACCTAGATGAATAATCCTGGCTATAGCTGATTTCCTGCTCTTTCTTTATCCCTGAAACGATAAAATGAATCTGTATGCCCGTTTCTCCATGGATATCGTGAAGTTCTGCCTTACCCATTCCATAACCTTGAGTCTGATTCAAATTGCAAAAGTTCGTATTTTTCATTTCGAAGAAGCATTGGGCATATTAAGATCCCTTTTCCAGGCATTCCTAGTTCGTAAAAGGGGTTTGAAGGAAGAGCAGTGAAGGGTCTTTTTTTCCAATCGGGCTTTAAAAAAATTCATAGCATATCATTAAGAATAAAGAGGTAAGTATAATTGCCATTTTCATTAATATCCAAGAGGTGAAATAAAATTAAACATCCTTCTCCCTGTATGAAGTTATTTTCCAAGATGATTGTACGATCTTTTTTGTAAAGTAGACATTCATTCTCCTCCTGAAAGCATCGAGGTGCTCTTTTATCAATCAACATATGGCAATATCCACTCTGGAATATATAGTGTATTTCTCTCGTTATAAGGAATATTTGGGGGTGAATTTAAAGGATATAACTCTATGTGTTCAGATTTGTCAACCATTGGGTTTTCTGATAGTATAAATATCCATTTCGTCTAAGCATCGGCTTTTTTAATTATAAATAAAAGTGGAAGGGAGAGTGGGTTTATTGGGAAGCCACCCCGATTTTGAACAGGAACGCCAGCGGCTGGATTTTACTAAACGTTATATAGACGTAGTCATTAAAACATCAGAAACCAGCAAAGATCAATTTCAAAGGAATATGCAAGAAGCTTTTGGTGATGCCGATTGGTCTGAGTCCGGCTTATATTCTCAGTTGCTGACGACAGCCAACTTTTTTGAAATGTCAAAAACTGAATTAGAGGGCTTACGTAAAGCACGTAAAAAGCCATATTTTGCAAGAGTGGATTTTGAAAGGAATGATGGTGATAGCGGTGAAGTGCTTTATTTCGGAAAAACCTCGCTTTATCAGAGAGAAAGCCAGGAACAGATTATCGTCGATTGGCGATCCCCGATTGCAAACCTATATTATGAGGGGCGGATTGGTGAAATTGAATATGAAGCGGAAGGGGAAACATTTAACGGGAACATCACTTTAAAGAGACAGCTAATGATAGAAGATGGCGTCCTGGAAGAGGTTAGGGACATAGATTTAACAACAACCGATGAGTTGCTGCAGGAATCCCTTTCTAAAAGTTCCAGCAATCGACTGACAGATATCATTACTACGATTCAGGAAGAACAAAATAAAATCATTCGTGCAGATTTGAATAAACCAATCATTGTTCAGGGTGCAGCAGGCAGTGGAAAAACAACAATTGCTTTACATCGGATCTCATATTTCATTTACCATTATAAAGATTTGTTCGACCCAAGACAATTAATGATTCTTGCTCCGAGCCGTGTGTTCATCGATTACATATCTGAAGCGTTACCTGAATTGGGTGTTGAAAAAGTAAAACAATTCACATTTTCCGAATACGTGCAGTTAGCGATAGGAAAGCAAATAAAGCTTGTAGCAGATGATAAATTAACTCGAATGCTGGAAAAAGATGATGAAGAAATAAAGGTCGCTGTCTGGATATCAGGTTTAAAGGGCTCGCCAGCATTTAAATTAATTTTGGACGAATATGTGAAGGATATTTTCAGGGGGTTTCATCCGGATGAGGATTTCTATTGTGATAAATATCGCATCTATTCGGCTAAGAAGTTCATCAGATTATTAGAAGAGGATTATTGGTACTTGCCGTTATACACCAGACTGGATAAACTGAAGGCCGTTTTAAAAAGTGAAGTGAAGATGAAAAAGAATATAATGCTTGACCGGGTTATTGATTTTTATGAGGCCAAAATTGAGAAGGCGCTCTACAAGAATATCGATCCAGTCATACGCAAGGATTTTGTTACAAAATGCCTCGATAAAAAAGAAGAGCGGATCAAACAGGTTCAAAAGGCGATCCGTACTTCGGTAAAAGGCTATTTTAAACAATTCAAAATTAAGGATCTTCTAACGTACTATCAGGAATTATACGAAGACCCCGAGCGACTGGCCTTCTACAGTAACGGTAAACTTACTTTTGAAGATGCCGGTGCACTATGTGAATATAACCATAAATTATTTTCTGATAAAAGTTATGAAATGGAAGACTTGGGTGCATTATTGTATCTACAGGAGCGCCTTTTTGGTGTGGACAAAGAAAACAAAGCAAAAAATGTCGTCATTGATGAGGCTCAGGATTATAGTTTCATGCAGTTGCAGGCACTTAAGACGGCAGTGGATACTGATATGTTCACACTTGTAGGCGATCTTGCACAAGGCATCCATTCATACCGGGGATTGCAAACATGGGAAGAGGTTCACCGTCGTATTTTTCCACGGGCGACGTATACCGAATTACAAAAAAGCTACAGAACCACTGTAGAAATCATGAAACAAGCTAACCGAATCCTTCAATTATTAACATATGATTTCCCTGAAGTTGAGCCTGTTGTCCGTCATGGCAGAGAACCGGAATTCATTTCCATTGAAAAGGATGGTTGGGAAGAAGAGTTGATCGAGCTTATTGATAAACTAAAAGGGGAAGGATTTAAAACGTTTGCCGTGATTGCCAAAACGATGAAAGATTGTAAACTGGCAAACGAGAAACTAACTGGAGTACATCAAGGCTTTCATTTAATTGATGAAGGGGGAAACATTCCGAAAGACAAAACGTTAATTGTCCCCTCCTATTTAGCCAAGGGTTTGGAATTCGATGTTGTATTTGCAATATCCCTGGAAGAAGTGTATTGCCGTGAAAAAGAACTTGATATTAAATTGCTTTACGTCACAATGACAAGGCCATTGCACCGGCTTTATTTTTTAGGCAATGATAATAAGGCTTTTCTTATAGAGAATGGAGAAGAGGAGGCTGGTAGGTAACCGACCTCCGGGTTATGCTCACAAATGCAACAGGATATCTTGAATGTCTTCCCACCCATAACCGACTTCGATAAGCTCGATGCCAGCCATTTTAACCGTTTTTTCAGCAATGACTTGACCACCGAGGGCCTTGTAAAAACCGCAAGAAGGATTATCCTTTAATGCCCAGATGATTAAATTCTTATGTTCCATTTCCATTAGCTCATGTATGACCGCTTTAATCATCTTTCGGCCGAGTCCTTCTCTTTGATATTCTTTTAATATATAAATCGCATAAACTTCACCTTGAATTAGCGGATCATGCGTTTGTTCAGGTCCGCCCGCAGCAAAACCGATGATTTCGCCATTGGCATTTTCCGCTACAAAGGTGGCGCTATGCAGCATTTTTAAATTCCTTTGCCAATTTTTCTTTCTTGCTTCAATGTTCAAAGAAGACAAATATTGATTCGGCAATATTCCTGTATAAGTCGTTTGCCAACTGTTTATATGTACATGAGCTATTCCATTTACATCGTTTTCAGTAGCTTTCCTTATATTCATAAAAATCACCTTCTGGTTTTAGTATTTTTCTTAGAATATCATGGTAAAAGTGAATAAGCATGTAATTTATGTTTATAACTACACTAGAAAGGATAAGAAATAAAAGAGCGATTCAACCAGATGAAGGGAAGGATGAGAAAGATGAAACTGAAAGTTGGTTTTTATTTTCCGGGTGGTAAAGAAATAGAGCATGAGGTAGAAGGCGATGACTCCACTCAAATGATTTCAAATATTCAAAAGCACCGCTATTATAATTTAGTTAAAGGCGATTCCCATTATGTAGTGGATACGGAAAAAGCAGCTTATTTTTCTGTAACGGAAATATCGGATTGAGAATAAACCGCATTGGACATTTGTTCCATTGCGGTTTATTCTTTTTGGTATGGGAATACCTGAAAAGGAGTAAATGAACACATGAAAATTAATTTTACTAAAAAACAATATGAAACATTATTCAAAATGGTTCAGTACGGATATTGGGTTGCTTCCGATACTGAAAATAATAAAGAATTCAGTGAGTTGGAACAGTATCTCAATTCCTATGCCAAAGATTTCGGCATGGATGGAGTTCATTTTGTGAAGGAATATGGAATTTATGATTTAAGCAGGGAACTGGAGGATCAACTTCATCAAGTCATAGATGAATATGAAGAAGGGGTGTTCAGGGATAAACTAGCTTATCACATGGCGAGAAAAGAGTTTGCAGAGGAATCGGACAACCATGAATATAGTCAAGAAGAAGCGTTTAAACGGATCATGGAGCTCGAAGAAAAATATCATGTTCATATTGAAGAACAAGGGTTACAGAAATTGAAACTAGAAGAATAAGATGGAAGAATTAGGAGGGAGGACAGAAATGGTCCTCCCTCCTTTATTAAAAAGATTACAGTTCATCCTACAATGGGAACCGACTCTTTCGAGAAGATTTTATTCACCGGAATCTTGGCGGAATTTTTCAATTGTGAATTGGTAAAATGCGATTAAGTCATTTTGTGTTGCAAAACCTGCCTGTGCAGCCTGTTCACTTCCTCCGCCTCTCCCATTAAACGGACCTAACTCAGCTTTAAAATATTGTCCGCAATGTACGGGGAAGGACCCGCTGTGCGAAAGCATTACCTTTTGTTCCTTCCGTGAAGCAAGTAATACGAGCACCTTTTTCTTTTTAACGATCGTAGCTGAAAGGTATTGCAGTTCTTTCACTGTGCTATCTTCGAAAATATGAGAGATGAATCCTTCTTTATTTGCTGCAAGTATGGAATCAGCGAGAAAGTTTGCATTTTCAAGCTTTAGTTTTTCGTTCGCTGATAGCAGCTGATTGTAGTCACTTTCCAGCTTCTCCACCCTATTGAAGATCTCTTTACGTCCGGTATTGAATTTATTCGATAAGGCTGAAAGAATATCAAGACTTTCGGAAAAATCGTTCAATGCCCTGAATCCGCACTTAAAATAGAGGCGGGTAAGTTCTTTTTGCTTTTCTGTTTTGAAAATTTTAATTAAGCCAATCTCCCCGGTTCGCTCTACATGGGTTCCACCGCAAGGGTTATACTCAATCCCTTCAATTTCAACAATCCGGATGTTTTCAGTCACTTTTGGCATTTTGACGACAGGTAGCTTTTGTAACTGCTCTTTTGACACATAATATGTGAGTAATTCGTGATTCTCAATGATATATTGATTAACCTGCTTTTCAGCAGCAATCGTATTTACTTCGGTCCATCTGGATTCAGTTATATCGATCGTTAAATATTCCTTACCAAGATGAAAGCTGACTGTATTCGCATCAAACAATTCCCGGCAGACTGCCGAGAGTAAATGCTGGCCGCTATGCTGCTGCATATGATCGAAACGGCGAGACCAATCAAGTTCACAGTGAACAACCTTGGAAACTGGCCTACTCTCAACCTTATGAAGGATATTTCCATCATCGGTTTTTATAACGTCAAGAACAGTGATTCCTTCTATTGTGCCAGTATCTGAGGGCTGACCGCCCCCTTCTGGATAGAAAGCCGTTTCATCAAGGGTGATGTAATAAAAGCCATTCTCTTCAATGCACTCCAGGATTTTTGCATCCCATTGGGAAGCCTTGGAGGACGTGTAATACAATTTTTTTGTCATAATGATACCCTATTCCTTTCAGTTAGTCATTAAATTATAACATCGTAATACCTATACATAAAAAGAACAATTAGAAGATCAGTCGGGTAAATAAGTAATCTATATGACATATTAAAAATAAATTGTGTTAGATGGGAAAATTCTATTTATAGACAAACCTTTATGATGTAAAATATTCCTGAAAGAGGATACTTTAGACCTAAATATCGATAATGCAAAATGTATTTATAGTTAAAAAGTCCTTATGATTAAGAAATGTTAGTAAGATGACGTAAAATTCACATTTGTAAATTAAGAAAGGGTCAAGTGATTAGAAGTGAATCTTGCAAATATGGAAAATTACAAAAATAGCTTATTTGAAAATATAAAAAACAAGCTTTCTGCTTGGCTAGAGCTGGACGAAGCGGAGACGATTCCGAATCAAGAGATATTCCGTTTTCTGCATTCAATCAAAGGGACGGCAGGAACGCTGCAATTATGTGGACTTATGGCAATCATCGAAAAGCTATTGGAAGGAATTGATGAAGAAAGTGCAAGAGTCTGGAGTCGATCGGACCTTAGGAATTTCCTTTTTGATCTCATTGAACATTCATATGATTATGAACGTTTTGATGAAGTTGAAATAAAAGAAAAGCCTGTCCGCGATTCTCAAGCCCCGCTCATTCAAATCATTGATGATGACATCTCCATGTTGATTCTATTGAAAGATCTTTTGGAGGAAAAGGGATGGATGGTTATCACGAATGCCGACCCAGTAAAAGCGACAAAGCATTACTTTGAAATGCAGCCGGATTGCCTGATTCTTGAAATACAGTTACCTGTAAAGGATGGGTTTCAGATACTTCAGGATATTCACCTACATAATGAGAAATATTTCATACCGAAAATCATGATCAGCATACAGAATGATAAACACTCCCGTATAAAAGCATTCAAGATGGGCGCGGATGATTTTATTGGTAAGCCGATTGATTTCGAAGAGTTTATTGTCAAAATGGAAAGGCATATACAGCGAAAGAAGATTTTTGATCAATCGGTCCTAATCGATGAGTTGACACAGGTATATAATCGACGATTCCTGGAAGATACCCTTCCGCGCTACTTTAATGACTATAAACGATCAGGACAGCCGTTTTCGATCAGCATGATTGATATAGATCACTTTAAAAGAGTGAATGATCTATACGGACATTCGGTAGGTGACCATATACTGGTTGAGTTTGCACAATTCATTAAATGCAATATCAGGAGTTCAGATTTACTCTGCCGGTATGGCGGGGAAGAATTCGTCGTTATTTTCCCTGATACTTCGAATGAAGAAGCTAAAAAAAAGTTAACAGGATTAATCAAGGACTTTTCCGCAAAGCCATTTAACCAGAATGATCAAACATTTTCGGTTACATTTTCTGCTGGTGTATTTACGGTTGAAAATGAAAATGTTACGCCGAAGGAG
This sequence comes from Peribacillus sp. NPDC060253, assembly GCF_042727425.1. Classification (NCBI taxonomy): domain Bacteria; kingdom Bacillati; phylum Bacillota; class Bacilli; order Caryophanales; family Bacillaceae; genus Peribacillus; species Peribacillus sp. NPDC060253. The sequence goes on along the minus strand of NZ_JBHXAS010000103.1, from coordinate 8,267 downwards.
GCTTTTGAGGAAGCTGACAATTCTTTATATGAAGCGAAACGCTCAGGACGTGCAAAAGTGGAGAGCATTCAAAAAAACGGATTCAACAAGAAATCTCTCAATGTGTCAGTTATTGATGATGATATCATTATCCGGACCATCTTAACTAAAGCTTTGCATTCGCTTCAAATTCCCCACTTTGACTTGAATATTGCCGTGTATGAAGACGGTCATTCCTTTTTGAAATCCGATCGAGCAAAAGAAGATATAGGACATTTCCTAATCCTTGATGGAGTGATGCCCATCATGGATGGAATTGAAGTGCTGCAGAAAGTGAAACAAAGCAGAAATGCCGATTTATTTACTGTTTTAATGCTAACTGGTAGGAAAAGTACGGACGATATCGCAAATGCATTGAAACTTGGGGCGGATGATTATGTAACAAAGCCATTTAGCATTAAGGAACTGCAGGCAAGGATAGAGCGTCTGATGACAAAGTTAATTTAAACCATGCCATTTTAGGGATATATGGAGGGGTTACGATTGAGCCTGATTGCTTTGAAGTTGAGAGGCCAATGGGAAACAAGGACAGATGTAGATTCCTCAAACATTCAGTGTAGATGATCAGGTGTAAAAAATAAAAAAAACGTAATAGGTATACAGAACAACAAAAAAATGATAAATTCAATGATGTTGGAAAAATAAATAATTGGGTACAATTGTAGGTAAAGGTAAGTTACAGGAGGATTTATATACATGCAAAAAATTCAGGCCGGTATGGCTGTAGAGCTAGAAGTAGAGCGTAAGGCGGATTTCGGTTGGTTTTTAACTGATGGTTCAGAAGATGTCTTACTTCATCATAATGAAATGAATGAAGGAACCGAGCTTGAGATTGGCGATGAAGTTACGGTATTCATCTACCATGATAAACAAGCCAGGCTAACAGCGACAATGAAAATTCCAGAAATTCAAATTGGTCAATATGGATGGGCAGAAGTTGTCAATGTGAAAAAGAAACTTGGGGTTTTTGTGAACATTGGCCTTTCCAAAGATATCCTTGTATCGTTGGATGACCTTCCGAATATTGATCGTTTATGGCCTGAGGTTGGCGATCGTCTATATGTATCTCTTAAGACAGATCGTAATGACCGCTTGTTTGGTAAACTTGCAACGGAAGATGTAATCCAGGAGATTGCTGTACAAGCTCCATTAAAGGGTATTCGTAACACAACAGTGAAAGGAAATGTCTATCGTTTGCTAATGGTTGGATCTTTCTTTGTTTCACAAGAAGGATATCGCTGTTTCATTCACGAAAGTGAGCGCAAGGAGGAGCCGCGTCTTGGTGAATTAGTTGAAGGACGCGTCATTGATAGTAAAGAAGATGGAACGCTTAATGTTTCTTTATTTCCCTTTAAGCAAGATTTAATGGGCGAAGATGCCGAGGTTATTTTCACTTATTTAATGAATCGCGGCGGTGCGATGCCTTATGGCGATAAAACGCCACCTGATGATATCCAGTTTCACTTCGGTTTAAGTAAGGGAGCATTCAAACGTGCTCTTGGTAAATTGATGAAGGAAGACAAAATTTATCAGGAAGATGGTTGGACCTATTCTTCAGATCGTAAATAAAAAAAGCAGCGGGAATTGAACTATATCCCGGATAACGGACACACATAAAAAAGTGTCCCTTATCCGGGGTTTTTTTATGTTTCAATAGGTGTAAGAGTATGGACGGAGGGTTTCTAAGAGTTAGAATATATATACTGAATTTCAAATAAAAGAACTTGAAAAGAATCCAAATATCATTAGTGCTTCCGAGCGTTCGATTTCCTATATTCCTGAATTTAAAACAAAAGCAGTTAAGGCATATAAAAAGGCGAAATCACCCTCTCAAATTTTTATAGAACATGGATTTAATCTCGAAATAATGGGGAAGGAACAACCTAAGCGTTGTTTACAGCGCTGGCGTGATCCCTTCGAAAGGTTTGGTGTGGATGGCGTCCTTACGGAACGCCGTGGAAAAGGAAGTACAGGACGCCCTTCTTCCAAGCCACAATCTGTAGAGGATCAACTTAGGAAGGCCGAATCGAGAATCAAATTTCTTGAAGCAGAAAATGACTTCCTAAAAAAGCTGGAGGAGTTAGAAAGGCGGGCGTTGAAAAAGAAATAATTCTATCTGCAGCTGAGAAGTTCTATCTGATTGAAAGAACGATCAGGACATACCAGTTAAAGAAGGCTGTTTCCTATCTATGCAAATTGGCTGGTGTAAGTCGAAGTGGCTACTACGATTGGTTAAAGGCAGCTCCAACCCGTGAGCTACGAGAGGACCAAGATGATTTGGACATAGAATTAATTAAAAATATATTCCTCAGTAAAAAGGAAAAAGTAGGCGCCCTTCAAATCAAAATGGTTATGGAAAATGATTATTCGGCCGTCATGAATCATAAGAAAATCAGACGGTTGATGGCAAAATATAATCTCTTCGCAAAAATCAGAAGTGCTAATCCGTATCGAAAGATGGCTAAGGCAACCAAGGAGTACCTTACTTGTCCTAACCTTCTTAATCGTGAATTCAAACAGAAGGAGCCAGGGGAATTCTGCTTACTGACATTACCTACCTTTATTATGGAAAGGGTCAAAAAGCATATTTGTCCTGCGTAAAAGATGTGGCTACAAAAGAAATCGTTACGTATCATTTATCAACGTCATTAGATATGAATATCGTTTATGAAACTTTAAACAAGCTACGGCAGGCAGTGGAACACGAGTTCCATCCGAGTGCAATCCTGCATTCTGACCAAGGATTCCACTACACCCATCCGTTATTTCAAAACAAAGTGAAGGAACTTGGGTTAGCCCAATCCATGTCCCGTAACGGAAACTGTTGGGATAATGCGCCGATGGAAAGTTTTTTTGGCCACTTTAAAGATCTAGCAGAATATAAAACATGTACGAATTTAACGGATGTGAAGGAAGAAGTTGATCGTGTTATAGAAGAATACAATGAGTGTCGTTATCAATGGGGACTAAAGAAAATGGCCCCGGTACAATACCGAGACCACCTATTAGCCGCTTAGGCACTTTTTTTATACTGTCCGAATAATGGGGCATAGTTCAAATTCCTCCGCTGCGTTTTTTCATGTGAATCTCATTATTAAAAAAACTTCTTTTTACCTTTTTCTTCTTTTAATATTTCCACTGCCTCTCTGAATCTCATGGAATGGACAATCTCCCTCTCACGCAAAAATCTGAGTGAATCATTGATATCCGGATCATCCGAGATGTCAATCAGCCACTGATAGGTTGCTCTTGCCTTCTCTTCAGCGGCAATATCTTCATATAAATCAGCAATCGGGTCGCCTTTAGCTTGAATATACGTGGCAGTCCACGGATTTCCTGCCGCGTTCTGATAAAAAAGAGCACTATCATGATTGACATAATGTTCCCCTAGGCCGGCTGCTGTCATCTGCTGGGGGGTAGCGTCCTTTGTAAGTTTATAAATCATCGTGGCGATCATTTCTAGATGGGCGAATTCTTCCGTTCCGATATCCGTTAACAGGCCAATTACTTTATCGGGAATTGTATAACGCTGATTTAAGTAACGGAGTGCTGCAGCCAACTCACCATCTGCACCTCCATATTGCTCTATCAAATATTTAGCTAATCTAGGATTACAGTCCCTGACTTTAACCGGATATTGCAGCTTTTTTTCATAAACCCACATAGATATCTCTCCTTATACCTGCCATGGCCATGGGCCTTGGCTCCATTCCCATTTATTTTCACCGCCTGAACTGTTTCCGAAGCCCAATAATGGACCATATTTAGGCTCAAAAACCGATTTCAATTGTTTTGAGTATTCATGAAATTGGTTGAATTGCTGCAATGCCTGCTGGTCGTTAGGATGTGTATCCAGATAATGAGTCAACTCGACCAGTACAAAATCCGCAGCTTGGATTTGCTCAAGCAACTGATAATATTCATCATCCAGTTTATTTTTCATTTATGTCTCCCTTTCCCGATACGGATTATCATAAAAATCGTAAAAGAATTTCCAAAGTGTGCCATACTTCAGAGCTTCTTCTGGTGTGAATTGTTCCAGATTAGGCGGTTGAAAATTAATATACAAATTGGGAGGTGTTCTAAAGTATTTTCTCCCAATAGGAGTGCATGGATCAAATTTGCTATGGAAAGGTTTATATGACTTGACTAAAGTAAAAGTCTTTTCGCGTGTCAAAAAATATACCTCCTTTATAAAGATATAGCCTTTAATAATTATGCAAGAGTAACATTTTATATGACTCCAAGTGATTGAAAAGGAAGGGTCTGGTAGATTATTAATTATCAGAATATTAAGACTAATCGTTATAGTCTCGTTATCTTACTGAGATGTTTGTCATCTATTCTTTATCTGTTTGTTCTTTGTATAGAAAAAAACTATGGTAAGATTGGTCTCGTAGCTTATAAAGTAGCTCACAAGGAGGTAACAACATATGAAAAAATCAATCTTATCGTTAGCGGCAGCGGCTGCTATATCCGGTGCATTCACAATTCCGGTACAAGCAGAAGATGTCAAAGTGAAAGATGGAGACACATTATGGGGGATATCTCAAACGTATAAAGTATCAATAGAAGATATTAAGTCTTGGAACGATTTGTCTTCAGACACGATTTATGCAGGGGAAAACATACATATTTCTCAAGAAGAGCACTATAAAGTCAAGTCTGGGGATACCTTATCGGAAATTGCAGACAAATATGATGTAGCAGTAAAGGATATTAAATCTTGGAACGGTTTAAGTTCAGATACAATCCATCCAAAACAGGAACTTGTCATTAAACCGGCGGCTAACAAAGTCGAAGCAGCGAGTGTAGGGCCTGAGCAGAAATCAGAGCAAGCTGCACCAGTTGAAAAAGCAGAACCAGTTAAAAAAGCAGAACCAGTTGAACAAGCCAAACCAACTGAACAAGCCAAACCGGTTGAACAATCAGAAAAAACAGACACAAATAATGAATCCAAGGATCAAGCAGGTGTAGAAAAAGAGCTAACGGTTAGAGCAACTGCTTATACGGCTAGCTGCCAAGGATGTAGCGGCACGACAGCTACAGGAGTTGACTTGAAAGCTAACCCGAATGCAAAAGTAATTTCCGTAGATCCATCAGTCATTCCACTTGGATCAAAAGTCTATGTCGAAGGTTACGGCTACGCGACAGCTGCTGATACAGGCAGTGCCATCAAAGGAAATAGAGTGGACATCTTTATCCCTAATGAACAAGATGCTAATAATTGGGGCGTTAAAAACGTTAAAGTGCAAATCCTGAATTAAATTAACCATGCCATACATGTTTATATATTGAAAAGAGTAGACAAAAAGGTTTCGGAATGGACTCATTCCGAAACCTTTTTGATTTTTTATTGGATGGGAAGCAGTGATAGAGAATAGTGAATGGATACGTAAAAATAAAATTGATTGGAACGGGAGTACGATACTCCGGACCGCACACGAAAAGCGAGTGCCTGCAACGGAAATCAACGGTCATATATTAAAAATTTAAAAAACTGTAGACACAGAGAATGAGTCTACTCTTTTTGTGCTTTTGGTTCATGGAAAAAGCAGGTACAATGAAAGTAATAAATCTTTATCTTTATATGTCCTTGCAAGGTAAATAGGAGGAGTAGTAAATTGATGGAAAAAGCACGTGAATATTTACAAAAATATTTTGGTTATGAATCATTTCGAAAAGGTCAGGAACAAATTATCGAACAGGTGTTAGGAGGAATAAATACAGCAGGAATCATGCCTACTGGCGGAGGTAAATCAATTTGTTATCAGATTCCAGCGCTTCTATTACCTGGTGTAACACTCGTGATATCCCCACTTATTTCCTTGATGAAGGACCAAGTTGATGCCCTCGAACAAAACGGGATTGATGCCACATTTCTTAATAGCTCCATTTCAGGGTTAGAATCTTCCAATAGAATGAATGATATCAAACAAGGAAGGTATAAGTTGGTTTATGTGGCACCGGAACGGTTGGAAAATCCTTCATTTCAACAAGATTTAAATAACGTGGAAATTTCATTGGTGGCCATTGATGAAGCGCACTGTATATCTCAATGGGGTCATGATTTTAGACCAAGCTATTTAAAAATCAAAACTTTGTTGAAAAATATGCCATCTGCTCCGACTGTTCTCGCATTAACGGCAACAGCCACTCCAAATGTGACAGATGATATATGTCATTCGCTTGGAATATCAGGGCAACATACCATATCAACGGGGTTTTCCAGAGATAATTTGTTTTTTTCAGTCGTTAAGGAAGAAAATCGCGGACGGTTTTTAATGCGCTATATAGAGAAAAACAAAAATGAGTCGGGTATCATATATGCAGCCACGAGGAAAGAAGTCGATTCATTGTATGACAAGCTTAATAAAGCCGGTTTTCTGACAGGTCGATACCATGCTGGCATGAATGAACAAGACCGTTCGGAACAGCAAGACCAATTCATTCGTGATGACGTTCCCTTGATGGTTGCGACATCAGCCTTTGGGATGGGAATCGATAAGTCGAATGTTAGATTCGTCATCCATTACCAAACTCCAAAGAATATGGAGAGTTACTATCAGGAAGCGGGACGTGCTGGGCGGGATGGTTTGGATAGTGAATGTATTTTATTGTACTCTCCCCAGGATATACAGATCCAGCGTTTTTTGATTGAACAATCAAATCCATCTCAGGAGAGGCAATCCCAGGAATTGATGAAGTTAAATAGAATGAAGGATTATTGTTTTACTGAAGGGTGTTTGCAAGCTTTCATTCTGCAATACTTTGGTGAAGAAAACCCTGAAGATTGCGGTCATTGTGAAAATTGTACAGATAAACGTGACTCTGTTGAAGTAACGACACAGGCACAGATGGTCCTTTCATGCATGTTGCGAATGGGCGAGCGATTCGGAAAAACGATGATCTCTCAAGTGCTTACTGGTTCACGCAATAAGAAAATTGAAGAGTTCGGTTTTCAGAAGCTTTCGACCTATGGAATCATCAAAAATCAATCGGCTAAGGATGTAGCTGATTTCATTGATTTCCTGACAGCTAAACAGTATATCGAAATGACAGGCGGGCAATTTCCAGTTCTTAAAGTAACCAATGCTGGCAGGGAAGTGCTTTTAGGACAAAAAAAAGTCCTCCGTAAAGAAATAAAACAAGTAAGCAGCATCAGTATTGATCATGGATTGTTTGAAGAATTGAGGCAGTTAAGAAAAGAAATGGCTGCCAAGGAAAATGTACCGCCGTTCATTATTTTTTCCGATGCATCTTTGAAAGACATGGCCGCCAGATTGCCGAGGACGGAACAGGAATTCCTTGACGTCAAAGGGGTTGGCACCCAGAAATTCGAACGCTTCGGTGCCGTGTTCTTAGAAGCGATTTCAAAATATGTACAGGCACATCCTGAATTAGAAATGAATACAATGGTTACAAAGGAAACGCTAAAACGAAGTACTAAACCATCTCATTTAGAAAGCTACCGCTTATATCAGGAAGGGAAATCGATCAAAGAAATTGGGATATTAAGAGGACTGTCTTCCATCTCGATTGAAAATCATTTATTGAAGTGTGCAGAAGAACACTTAGAGATCAAATGGGAAGAGATTTACTCGAAAGAAGAGTATCAGCTTGTATTGGAGACTGCCAAACAATTGGATTCTGAAAAACTTAAACCACTAAAAGAAGCTTTACCTGAGCATTTTTCATACTTTATGATTAAAGCGATCATGATGAAAGCAGGATTAGAACAGGAATAGGTTATATGGTAATGTAATTTTTTTCATGGAATAAATAAGAATTTGATTTAATGCGTATACTAGGAATGATCAAAGGGTGAAATAACGTGCCTTTAATCAGAGTATTTATATAAAAAAGAGGAGGTTGCTCATGTATTTTGGAAAAAAGAATTCAGAGGAACCAGAAATCATTATGGAAGATACGATTGTATATGCGTGCGGATCGGATGATTGTAATGGATGGATGAGAAAAGATTTTGCTTCTGAAAACTATGATTGCCCAATGTGTGGTAGCCAATTAGTTGAAGAAGTCAGGGAACTTCCGAAAATTGAAAATGAATATAATGCGTTTAAATAAAAGAGGTGAATATTGCCTCTTTATTTTTTATTTTCACGACAAAAAATAATGACGAAGTGTTACCTTTTCGTTATAGACTTTACATATAAATATAAATATGCTATTATAAAGTTTCAGTGTTATTAAAAGAAAACACTAGAGGG
>NZ_JBHXAS010000102.1:0-16627 GCF_042727425.1 Peribacillus sp. NPDC060253 | reverse complement strand
TAATTATTCTGAATGATCTATAATCTCTATATTACATCAAGGAGGATGAGTCCATGGCTTAAGTCATTGGCAGAAACTCTTTGGTCTTTTATAACATCATCCTAATATTAAAAACTTCCTAACTATTAGGAAAATGTATAGGCTTGGTAAAGGTAAAACGCTTACATTAATATAAGTGTGAGGAGGAAATACTAATGAAAAAACGTTACATTAAGTTATTAGAATATTTAGAACAATATGGTAATGACTATGTAAGTGGAAGCGAACTTGCTAATCTATTTAATGTAACGACAAGAACAATTAGAAATGACATTAGGGAAATAAATGAAACTTTTTTAGATAAAGTAATAATTACTGGTAATACTCAAAAAGGATATAAATTAGTTGGGGATTTATCAAATATTCAGCAAAATGAAGATGATTACGAAGAACGAGCTTTTCATATTATAAAAACACTTTTATCTGAAACTGATTTTATAACTTATGATGAACTGGCAAAAAAACTTTATTTTTCTACTCAAACAATTAGGAAAGACGTACAAAGATTATTTCAAATAATCCAAGCCGAAAAATGGAACATTGAGGTTGAAGCAATTATCTTCCAAGGAGTAAGGCTTAAGGGAAGTGAAGTAGAGAAACGTCTATTACTAAAAAAATTAGTAACAACAAATTGTTTAAAGAGAATGTCGCTTGATGAAGCGCTGCAATACTATTTTGGTGATTGGTTTAGTCAGTCCTCAATTCAATTAGTATATTCTTGTATTGAAGAAGAAGTCACAAAGTACAATTTGTTACTAAGCTCTGAAGAACTATTCGCAATATGTGTGAACATAATTATTAGTTTAAAACGAGTAGGCCTTCATCAAAAAATTGCTGAAAAAGACATGAGGTTAGATAATACCTGCTTTGAAGAATTAAAAATAGCAAAGTTAATCCTTAGTCGTTTAGCTAAGGAAATGAATGTACAGTTTGACGAATATGAATATCAGTATTTATGCTACCTGTTAATTTCTTTACAAATATTACCGAAGGAAAATGAAGTAACTGTGAATGAACACTCAGATGAAATAGAGGAAAAAGTAAAAGCGGTTATAAAAAATGTTGGGGATCGATATGGTTTTTCAAGTCGAAAGAATGAAAAGTTATTTAATCGCCTATTGGTACATATTACAAAGTCATTATATCCATTAAAATATTCCTTTCCTTTAGAGAATCCATTTATTTCTCAAATAAAGTCGGAATATATGAATGCTTATAATATTGCAGTGGTTTTAGCGAAAGAATTACAATTTTGCTTAAATATAAAGATACCAGAAAATGAAATCGGTTACTTGACACTACATATTATGAATATTATTGAAAATTCCCAAGAAACAAGGAAAAGAATTGCAATTATTTATGGGAAAAATCCGTTAGTAGGTAAGCTAATAGAAAGAAAAATAAATTTATACTTCCCAAATATTAAAATTGATGGTTTATTTGCAAATCATGAAATCCATTTACTTCCTGAAGAGATAGAAACTATAGTAACTACTAGTGTAATCCTTGAGGAGCAACACCTAAATGTGAAAAATTGTATTCGTGTTAGTGAAATGATTACAAATGAAGATATGAAGACTATTTCTATTCAATTGAATCGTGGCTTACTAAAGTACTATTTATCTCCGAATGATCTTTATTTCTTAGATGAAGAGAATCAAATAGATGTATTAAAAACCCTCACGCAGTTTGGAGATATTCAACATCTATATACAAGCATTAATGAAAGAGAAAAGATGTCGAGTACTAATATTGGTAATTTAGTGGCCATGCCGCATCCATTTGATTGTGGAAATAACAAAAAATTACGAGTGTTAGTAGCAATAAATAAACAAAAAATTTTGTGGGGAGACAAAATGGCTCAAATTATCTTTCTATTTATCCCTCCAAAAAATCAAAAGGTAAATAATACAAAGTTTTTTGAAGAGATTCATGATGTGTTTAAGCAAACAAACATGACAGAAAAATTATTAAATGTAACCAATTATGATGAGTTTTTGGAAGTTTGGTCTTCCAAATAATATTAGGAGGAAAAAATATGTTAATGAATATGAAAGATTTACTTTTAGTAGCTTATGAGAATAAATTTGCAGTTGGGTCATTTAATGTAGCAAATAGCGAATTTGTCAAAGTTGTAGTAAGTGCTGCAGAGGAGCAAAAATCTCCTGCTATACTTCAAATTCACCCGAATGAAATTAATTTAGTGACTGATGAATTTGTGGCATATGTACGAGAGGCTGCGTCAAAGTCTAAAGTTCCTTTTGTTATTCATTTAGACCACGGGGCAACAATCGAAGATATTACTCGATCTATTAGAAATGGCTATACGTCTGTGATGATGGATGCGTCACATTTACCATTTGAAGAAAATATGGCATTAACAAAAAAAGCAGTAGAACTTGCTCATATGGTAGGTGTGTCTGTAGAGGGTGAACTAGGTACTATTGGTAGTAATGAGGGTAGTTCAGAAGGCGGAGCAGATGAGATTTTATATACGAATCCTGATGAAGCAGCCATTTTTGTTGAAACAACAGGAATTGATACGCTTGCTGTTGCTGTTGGAACTTCACATGGCTTATACCCAAAAACGAAAGATCACTCTATTAAAATTGATCGATTAATGAAGATTCATGAAAAAGTAAACATTCCTTTGGTTCTCCACGGTGGATCAGACAACCCAGATGAAGAAATAAGACAAGCTGTGAAACATGGTATTGCCAAAATTAATTTATCAACAGATATGAAGAGAGCGTTTTATAACCAATTAAGAGCTACGCTGGATGATAATCCAAATGCTTACGAACCAGATATATTAATGCCTGAAGCAACGAAGGCAGCTATTGAATTAGTAAAGAAAAAAATGGATCTCTTTGGTTCAACTGGAAAAGCATCACTCTATAAATTAGGAGAAATTTAAGAGGAGGGATATATATGATGACTTCTAGTGTCTTAAGGCCAGAAAACATAATATTAGATTTAGTTGCTGAAACGAAAGAGGACTTAATTAATGAGCTTGCAGAAAAATTAAATAAAAACGGCTATTTACATGATCTTAAACAATTTAAACAGGATATTTGGGCTCGTGAAGATCAGGTTCCAACAGAAGTAGGGTTTGGTATTGCTATTCCACATGCAAAATCTGCTGGAGTTAAATCGCCTGCTATTATTATGGGAAGATCTTTAAGTGGAATTAAGTATAGTTCAGAAAAATGTAATTTATTTTTCATGATAGCAGCAGGCAAAGATTCTTCAACTGAGCACTTAAAGACTTTATCTAAAATCTCCACTTTTCTAATGGATGAAACCTTTAGAGCAAAGCTTATTCTTGCCAAAGATAGTCATGAAGTTGTCCAGCTATTTGCAAATGCTGAAGAAAAAATGCTACAAGTAGATACTATTGATAAGAAGTATTTTGGTAAGAAATTGGTCGGGGTTACTGGATGCCCTACTGGAATAGCACATACATTTATGGCTGCAGAAGCATTAAAAAATGCTGCTGAGGAGCTTGGCGTTCAAATAAAAGTTCAAACCAATGGATCGACGGGAATACAGAACAGATTAACTCAAGAAGATATTGATGAAGCAGATGGAATAATTGTTGCTGCAGATGTTAAAGTGGACATGGATGTCTTCGGTGATCGTAAGGTTATTAAAACGTCTGTTAAAAATGGGATACATCATGCTAAGGATTTAATTGAAGATGCTATTTCTGGAAAAGGTACGGTTTTAAATCAGGGGAACAACAAGTTAAAGGAAGCAAAAGAAAAAACACGATTAAAACAACCTAAAATATACAGCCATATAATGAATGGGGTATCTTTTATGATTCCATTTGTTGTTGCTGGCGGTATATTAATCGCAATCTCCTTTATGTTTGGCATTCATGCTTCAGACCCGACCAGTTCAGAATATAATGCATTCGCTGCTTTTCTAGGTACAGCAGGTGGTAGCGCAGCCTTCGCACTAATGGTTCCAGTATTAGCAGGATATATTGCGTATAGTATTGCGGATCGTCCAGGTTTAGCACCAGGTATGATTGGTGGTATGATGGCAACCCTTGGTGGTTCAGGATTCTTAGGTGGTATGATTGCAGGTTTTATTGCTGGTTATACAATCTTAGGATTGAAAAAATTATTAAAAGGCATTCCAGATTCATTACAAAGTCTTTCCCCGGTACTAATACTTCCTGTATTAGCAACGTTTGTAACAGCCTTTATTATGCACTTTGTAATTAATAGTCCGATGGCGTGGATTAATGAATCGTTACAAGGTTGGTTAAATGGTTTAACTGGTTCGAATGCAATTTTATTAGGAGCGCTTTTGGCAGGAATGATGGCATCTGATATGGGCGGTCCTATCAATAAAACAGCATCAGCATTTGGCTTAGCAATGTTTGCAAATCATATTTACGAACCATCTGCTGCACTAATGGTTGGAGGAATGGTTCCTCCATTAGGGATTGCATTAGCAACAACACTATTTAAAAATAAATTCTCACTTGAAGATCGCAACGCAGGAAAAGCTGCTTATATTATGGGGGCATCTTTTATTACTGAGGCAGCCATTCCGTTTGCTGCAAGTGATCCATTAAGAATAATTCCAGCAAATATTGTTGGTTCAGCAATTGGTGGTGGGATTTGTATGGCATTAGGGATTTCTTTACAGGCTCCTCATGGTGGAATCTTTGTAATTCCTATTGCTGCAAGCAGTCCATTGTTATACATTGCATGTATTTTAATTGGTTCAATTATTACAGCTTGTATAATTGGAGTATTAAAAAAACCTGTTTACAGAACACAAGATAATACTAGTGAGAAGTCAGGAAATAAAACAGTAGCAATCAAAGCAGTATAATTTATACGAGTGAAAATGACATTGGTACTGTACAAAGCTTAGGAAAAGTCTTTACACAAAACTAAAGGTAGATCCCTTGGGAATTCCCAAGGGATTCTGCCATTAGATATGAATATCGTTTATGTAATTTAACTAAGCTAAGGCAGGCTCTGAATCACGAGTTCCATCCGAGTGCAATCCTGCATGCTGACCAAGGCTTCCCATGTACTAATTTAACGGATGTGAAGGAAGAAGTTGATCGAGTTATTGAAGAATATAATGAGAGTCGTTATCAATAGGGGCTAAAGAAATAGCCACGGTAACACCTGCTCATACCACTTAATCCAACATCCAAATCAGGTACAGCCAATACAATGTGAGTAATTGCTGTCATATGTATCCCCTCCTGATAATAAAATACCCTTTAAGGTGAGGGGCAAACGGTACCGTTTTGGACAAAAAAAAGAAGCAATAGCCAATACTGCTTCTTTGATTACATATATCGACCTCAAGAAATTCTTTAAATTTCACCCTCTTCAAGCCTCCTATTATACTCAACTTTACTTATTAACCCTTTTGCATTACAGGTAAGACAATCAGTATAAATATCGTAGGCACCTGTACCTGCACAAACATGGCATTTAACATGAGTTTCCGGTATATCCTTTTGCATGAATGAAAAAACTTTTCCAATATACTGCAGAATAATCATTCCCAAAACTCCTTTTTTTTCTATCATACAACGAAAAAGTGTGAAGGAAACAAGGAATACAATAACATTACTTAAAACAAATAAAACCATAACATACTTTACATGGGGTTAAAAATTAGGGATTCATGTGGTGTACTTATGTCGAGTGATGTCGGAAATAATTGGAAGGATATTCTTTATAGCTGAAAAGTTGATAGTTTAATTAATGAAAGAAATATAACCGAAAAAAGTGAAATGGAGTTTTGGTAACAGTACTCAAAGAAGAGTTTACTCTATTTTATAACACTTCCATGTCAGTCATTAATGTTCAAATATGGGAGGTAAAGATGAGGAAATATGGTTTAATCATTATCGCTGTAATTTGCTTAAGTATTAATTCTTGGTCATCAGCATTGGAAAAACTCAGACGGAGAAAGATTTGGAAAGCATCATGTCAAAGTTACAAAAAGAACTTCCGAATACAAAAATACTAATCATTTCACCAAACCCAGTCGCAAATGGTAAAACGGAGAATAGTTTAGGTTTGATTTATTTGGATTATATTCACGCTTCCGAACAGGTCATTAAAAAGAATAAATGGAAATATATAAATAGTAAAGAAGAAAATGAAAAGAAGCTAAGTAAAAAGAATATGAGATTGGCTGATATCCTGACTAATGATAACATACATCCCAATGATCAAGGGCATTACAAATGGTTCGAGGTTATAGAGGAATATTTTAAGTTGAAGAAGTAGTAAAAGGGGAAAAAGTGGCTATATCCACTTTTTCCCCTTTTACAGATTACTCTATGCACCAAAAAGAAAGCGGTATCATAGTTTCTAAATCCTCAAAGACTTATCTTGAATAAATTCGCGCATTTCCTCTTTCGATATTCCTGACCCCATAACATCCTGCATGATTTCCATCCACTCTTCATCCATGCCCTTATCTGCTTGTTCATTCAACAGAGCATCGACCTTAATACAAAGTATTCTAGCGATTTTTTCCAAAACTAAAATAGTAGGGTTTGTTTGAAGGTTTCTTTCAAGTGAGCTTATATAAGATTTGGCAACGCTAGATTTTGCGGAGAGTTCACTAATTGACATTTTCCTTTCTTCTCTAAGTGACTTAACTCGGTAACCTATCATTTTGACCACACCTAACCATTAATATGAAAATTATATACTGATTTAAACTATCACTTTCAGTTTACACATTTTCCTATCAATGATAACTAGGTACTAAAATACTTGACACAATTATATGTATAAACGGATTTTTCTTTTTTGGTAGGCATTTAGTTAGGTTTATTTTTAGTAAATATTATAAAACGTGACAATGACATAGAAAAAAATGGGGATTGGCTATACTTAGGTTTATTGAAAATTTAAGTCAAAAATATTCTGGTAAATGGGTAATATATATATGTTCAATGCAATATTTCGAATTTGGGAATTGTTTCCTTTGTATTGTCATTCTCTTTTTTGTAAAATTACTAAGGGATTTGAAAAGTATTCTTTGATTGTAATTTTCATGTAAATTTCCTTGAAAGTACATAAAAACTAGGTAATATTATGGTATAATGCAATAGGTCATTTTTAACAAATCAGGAGGATGAAATGGAAGAAACTATTAGTATTAAAGATATTTTTAAAACATTAAAGAAACGTTGGAAGTTAATTACGCTACTGACATTAATCGCCGCGTTGATTAGTGGTACAATATCTTATTTTTTATTAACACCTATTTACCAATCATCTACACAGATTTTAGTTAATCAGAAACAATCGAAGAACCAATTGGATTCTACTCAAATTCAATCTAATATTGCCGTGATCAATACATACAGTGTGATCATAAAAAGCCCTGCTATATTAGAGAAGGTTATTGATGATCTTGAACTAGAACAAAGTGTGGATCAACTTAGTCAAAAAATTACGATTAACAGCCAAGAAAATTCTCAAGTCTTCTCTTTAACGGTTCAAGATAACAATCCATCGAAGGCAGTCGAAATTGCAAACGCAGTGTCTGGAACATTCCAAAAGGAAATCAAAGATATCATGAATGTCGACAATGTTAGCATACTTGCGAAGGCAGAAATAAAGGAAAATCCAGCTCCTGTAAAACCATCTCCATTAATGAATATTGCTATTGCGGTGGTAGTTGGGATAATGGCTGGAATAGCCTTGGCATTCCTATTAGAGTACATGGATAATACGATAAAAGACGAGAAGGATATTGAGAATCTTCTTGACTTGCCATTACTTGGATCCATTCAAAAAATATCACAACATAAATAAAGAACCATTCAGTGACATTAAGAAAGGAAGTGGGATTTTTGAGAAGGAAAGATGAAAAACAAGTGAATTTAATTGCACAGACTAATCCTAAATCGCCTATTACTGAACAATATCGATTAATTAGGACAAACATACAATTCTCTTCAGTTGATAAAGAAATCAAAACAATTATGGTTACTTCCGCGGAGCCTAATGATGGGAAATCGACTACAGCTGCCAACCTAGCGATTGTAATGGCTCAAGAAGAGAAAAAAGTATTGCTTGTGGATGCGGATTTAAGGAAACCGTCCATTCATTATGCTTTTAACCTTAGTAATATACATGGAATTACTAGCGTATTGACAAAGAAAATGGACTTAAGAAAAACTATCTCGAATTCAAATGTTTCAAATTTAGACATTTTAACAAGTGGACCGATACCACCTAATCCTTCAGAGTTATTAAACTCCAAAGCGATAGAAACAGCTATTAATGAACTGAAAGGTATCTATGATTATATCATTTTTGATACACCGCCAGTTCTTGTAGTCACTGACTCTCAAATTGTTGCAAATAAATGTGATGGCGTGATCATGGTAGTGGCAAGCGGCAAGACAAACAAACAAAGTGCAGTAAAAGCAAAAGAACTTTTAGTGAAAGCTAATACATCCTTGCTTGGAGTCGTTTTGAATGGCGTTGAAACGGATAACAGCAATTATTATTACTATCAATCTTAAACAAAAATAAGACAATTTTCGACAAAATAACACCCTGTTTGATGGCAGTAATATATGCTACTATTAGTCAGGGTATTAATTCCTATTTTTAGTAATTAGGCGGCCTTTTTTTATATTCGTTTTATAAAGGAAGTGTATGAAATTTGATCGACATACATTGTCACATTCTCCCAGGAGTTGATGATGGATCTGCGGACATGAAGGAAAGCTTGAACATGGCAAGAAAAGCGGTAGAAGCAGGTATAACACATGTTTTTGCCACGCCGCATCACTTAAATGAGAAATATGTAAATGTTAAAAGTGACATCATTGACCGTGCAGTAAGGTTAAATGAGAGTTTTCAACTAGAAAATATTCCTCTTACCATTCATCTCGGACAAGAAGTAAGAATACACCGAGACATATTTTCATCACTTGAAAAGGAAGAAATCCTAACACTGGACGATAATGGTACATATTTGCTGCTAGAGCTTCCATCGGGAAGGGTACCTACATACACAAGAGAAGTGATATATGAGCTGCTGCTGAAAGGAATCACACCGATTATCGTACATCCAGAGAGAAATAAGGAATTGATCGAAAATCGTAATCTATTATTTGAATTGGTCCAAGAAGGTGCGTTAACTCAACTTACCTCTGGCAGTATCATCGGGAACTTCGGTAAAAGAATCCAATCATTT
The DNA here is from genome assembly GCF_042727425.1 of Peribacillus sp. NPDC060253. Classification (NCBI taxonomy): domain Bacteria; kingdom Bacillati; phylum Bacillota; class Bacilli; order Caryophanales; family Bacillaceae; genus Peribacillus; species Peribacillus sp. NPDC060253. The sequence goes on along the minus strand of NZ_JBHXAS010000102.1, from coordinate 7,366 downwards.
TCAAAAAAGATAATTGAACATAATCTGGCTCATTTTATTGCAACAGATGCTCATAATATAGTATCTAGAGGGTTCACGTTACAACAAGCCTATGAAACCATTACAAAGACATACGGAATACAACGTACATTTTTTTTAAAAGAAAACGCTGAGCAGCTAATAGAGGGACAAAGTCCTTCTATTGAAAAACCAGTGCCATTCAAAAAGAAAATCTTAGGGATCTTTTAGAAAACCAGAAAGTTAGGGAACGCTTACATTATTATAAAAAAAATTTGTCTTCGTGTAAACTTTTAGTTTTTTTTGTTGTTGGAGCAACAAATATAAGGAGGTGGATAAACCACCTTGCTTCTCATATTAAAAATGAAAATCATGTGAAATAAAATACAATACATTAAAACTGGATTTAATAGAGAGTAAATCAAACAATATTAAAGGGGGAAATGTGGTTGGCCTACCGAAAACGATTAACACTTCTGGCCCTATTAGACTCATTAATAGTATTATCGGCCATTTATGTAAGTTATTTATTCTTGTATCCCTATTTGGAAATATTTAAATTACCAACACTCTTAGTTACATCAGTCTCTCTATTAATCAGCCATCATTTTTTTGCTTCTATTTATAAACTGTATAAGAAGGCCTGGGAGTATGCAAGTATTGGGGAGTTACTATCCATTGTTAAAGCCGTAACCCTATCGGTTATCACTGTTATCGCCATCCAGTTAATGGTTTTTCAAGATGTTTATGTAAGAGCCATGGCATTGACCTGGATGATGCATGTTATCCTAATTGGCGGTTCCCGCTTTTCATGGAGAATGCTGCGTGACCGTTTGATAAATAATCAAAAGGAAACCAGGAATACATTGGTTATTGGTGCGGGGTCGGCTGGGACCATGGTTGTACGTCAGCTCCTCAATAATCATGATACGGAACTTAAACCAGTGGCATTCATTGATGATGATCCGAAAAAAGATAAGCTAGACATATTAGGAATACCCGTAGTGGGTAACTCTAAACATATTCCTGAAATGGTTGAAAAATATCATATTGATAATATTGTCATCGCGATTCCTTCATTAAGTAAAAAAGAATTAAAGGTCATCTTTGAAGAATGTGTGAAAACAAATGCAAAAACACAGATCATGCCGATGATTGAAGATATTATGTTAGGGAAGGTAGCTGTTAATCAGTTTAAAGAAGTGGAAGTAGAAGATTTATTAGGAAGAGAACCAGTTGAATTAGATATTAATAGTATTTCGGAATATGTAACTGGTAAGACCATTCTAGTTACTGGAGCTGGAGGATCTATTGGATCTGAGATTTGCCGTCAAATATGCAGATTCTCACCGGGAACTCTTATTTTACTAGGACATGGAGAAAATAGTATCTATCAAATTGACATGGAACTGAAAAAGTTATATGCCAATCAAATTAAGATCATACCTGTCATCGCAGATATTCAAGACCGAGAAAGAATTTTTGAAGTGCTGGACACCCACCGACCTGATGTTGTTTATCATGCGGCTGCACACAAACATGTACCACTTATGGAATACAATCCTCGTGAAGCAATTAAGAATAACGTTTTTGGTACAAAGAATGTTGCAGAAGCAGCGGATACGTTTGGTGTAGGGGCGTTTGTGATGATTTCATCAGATAAAGCCGTTAATCCAACAAACGTCATGGGATCAACAAAGCGAATTGCTGAAATGATTATCCAGCAGTTAGCAAAAAATAGCTCAACAAAGTTTGTCGCAGTTCGTTTTGGGAATGTTTTAGGAAGCAGAGGGAGTGTCATTCCTTTATTTAAAAAGCAAATCCAGGCAGGTGGACCAGTAACGGTCACGCATCCAGATATGACAAGGTATTTTATGACTATACCCGAGGCATCCAGATTAGTCATTCAGGCAAGTTCTTTGGCTAGAGGTGGGGAAATCTTCGTGCTTGATATGGGTGAACCAGTTAAGATTGTTGAATTAGCAACGAACCTTATCCAGTTATCAGGTTATTCCATTGATGAAATTGGAATCGAATTTTCAGGAATCCGTCCTGGTGAGAAAATGTATGAAGAACTATTAGGGGAGAAAGAGGTTCATAGTGAAGCTGTGTTCCCTAAAATCTTTATAGGAAAAGCGGTACTAGAACAGGAAGAGGAAATACAGTATCTTTTAAACTCTTATGATGATTTATCCATAACAGAACTTAAAGAATTTGTAATAAATTTAGCAAATCGAAGAAAGAACAAAAGTTTTTCATTAGTGAAATAATTAGGAGGACTAATAAGTGAAGAAAATAACAAAAGCAATCATCCCTGCAGCCGGATTGGGCACTCGTTTTTTGCCTGCTACTAAAGCGATGCCAAAAGAGATGCTGCCAATCGTTGATAAACCAACGATTCAGTACATAGTGGAGGAAGCCGTTGCATCAGGAATAAAAGACATAATAATCGTAACTGGAAAAGGCAAACGTGCGATTGAGGACCATTTTGATTACGCTCCAGAGCTTGAACAAAATCTATTGGAAAAAGGAAAAGTAGAGTTGCTCAATAAGGTACAATATTCCACTAACCTTGCTAATATCCATTACATTAGACAGAAAGAACCAAAAGGGTTGGGTCACGCTGTATGGTGTGCACGTAAATTCATTGGGGACGAGCCATTTGCCGTACTTTTAGGTGATGATATTGTCCAGAGTGAAACTCCTTGCTTAAAGCAGTTAATTAATCAGTTTGAGGAAACAAACAATTCAATTATTGGTGTTCAAACCGTACCTAAGGAAGAAACAAACCGCTATGGGATAATAGATCCCGCTTTTCAAGATGGACGGCTATATCAAGTTGATAACTTTGTAGAAAAACCAGCCTTAGGATCAGCACCTTCTAATTTAGCCATTATGGGAAGATATATCCTTACTCCTGAAATCTTCAGTATGCTTGATCAGCAAGAAGCTGGTGCAGGAGGGGAAATTCAGCTAACGGATGCGATTCAACAGTTAAACCAAATACAGCAAGTTTTTGCTTATGATTTTGAAGGAAAACGATATGATGTTGGGGAGAAGTTAGGGTTTGTAAAAACGACATTAGAGTTTGCCCTGCAGAACGAAGAAATCAAGGATGATTTAGTAGAGTTTTTAGAACAAATGGTTAAGGATATTTCCTCAGAAAAGATTAATGCATAGCTAAATTCATGTTTTTGGTGAAATATGAATTATATATTTTTTACCCAAGGAAGATTTTACAGGTTAAAACATCAAGGGATATCTCTACACCCATCTTCCTTGGATACTCTTTACCCTATTTAACCCTATTTTAATAGTGGCTAGATGGAGAAAGAATTTGTTGGAAAATATCTACATATAAAGTGACTAATTGTAGGAAGGAAGTTTTAGAGAATGAAGGATAGATTATTCCTATCATCACCACATATGAGTGATGAAGGTTATGAAATGGAATATGTTAAGGAAGCTTTTGATACGAACTGGATTGCTCCTCTCGGGGAAAACGTGAATCAATTTGAAAAAGAACTGGCAACTAAGGTAGGGAGTGAAGCTGCTGCAGCACTATCTTCAGGCACAGCCGCAATTCATTTAGCTCTTAAAGCAGCAGGAGTTGAAGAAGGAGATATTGTGTTTTGTCCTACATTAACATTCTCAGCAACTGTCAACCCGGTAATTTATCAAAAAGCTATTCCTGTTTTTATAGATAGTGATTATGAGACTTGGAATATGTGTCCTAAAGCTTTGGAAGATGCTTTTGAGAAATATCCTGAAGTTAAAGCAGTAATTGTAGTGCATCTTTATGGGGTTTCTGCAGATATGGATAAGATTATGGAGATCTGCAATAAGCATAATGTAGCGGTAATTGAAGATGCTGCTGAAAGCTTAGGTACTTATTATAAAGGGAGACATACTGGAACCTTTGGTGATTATGGGATTTTCTCTTTTAATGGGAATAAGATTATCACTACTTCAGGCGGTGGGATGCTAGTTTCTAATAATGAAGAGCGTATTGCTAAGACGAGATTTTGGGCGACTCAGAGTAGGGACCAAGCAAGGCACTATCAGCATAGTGAATTAGGATTTAATTACCGGATGAGCAATGTAGTTGCTGGGATTGGCAGAGGGCAGCTAAAGGTCTTAGATCAAAGAGTAGAGAAGAAAAACTATATCTTAGAATTTTATAAAAGAGAACTTGGTGAACTTGACGGTGTAGAGTTCATGCCTAGTAATGAGTGGGATAAACCGAATTATTGGTTAAGTTCTATGACTTTGAATGGTAAGGTTAGACCGATAGATGTTATGGAAGCTCTTGAAAAAGAAAATATAGAGTCAAGACCAGTTTGGAAGCCAATGCATCTTCAGCCATTTTTTGAGAAGTATGACTTTGTTGGAACGGATGTATCGGAGAAATTGTTTGAGAATGGTGTTTGTTTGCCTTCTGATACGAAGTTAACGGATGAGGATTTGGAGAGAGTTGTAAAAATTATTAAAGGATTGTGGGTAAGGTAATGAAAACTTCTAAAGGTGGTATTTATAGAAGATACCTAAAAAGATCGATGGATTTCATACTATCTTTGATTGCTATTGTAATCCTAAGTCCCATACTTGTGGTTGTTGCGTTACTTGTAAGAGTTAAGCTGGGTAGTCCAGTGTTATTTAAACAAAATAGACCAGGGCTCAATGAGAATATTTTTATGATGTATAAGTTTAGGACGATGACGGATGAAAAGGATGAAAATGGAGAACTTTTACCAGATAGTGTTAGGTTGACAAATTTCGGGAGATTCCTACGTTCAACATCCCTTGACGAACTTCCAGAGTTGTTTAACATTCTAAAAGGAGATATGTCGATTGTAGGACCTAGACCTTTGGCTATTCAGTATTTACCCTATTATACAGAACTGGAAAGAATTAGACATTCTGTGAGACCTGGACTATCGGGCTTAGCACAGATCAACGGTAGGAATACTGCCTCATGGGAACAGCGATTTTCCTACGATATAGATTATGTTAATAATATTAATTTTATTAGCGATTTGAAAATAGTAATAGAAACAATTTTAAAGGCGGTTAAAAGAGTTGATATCGGTGAGCGAGGTGTGGATTCACCACCTGATTTTGATAAGTACAGAGAGAAAAAATACAAAATAGGAGGTACTTCAAAGTGAATATAATTGGTGAAAAAGTACTCTTACGCGCAATAGAGATTTCTGATAAAGAAGTACTGTTGGAAATAATTAATGATAGTCACACGGAGTATTCACTTGGAGGATGGTCTTTCCCTGTTTCTAGTTTGAATCAAGAGGAATGGATTAAAGATCAAAAACCTAATGCGGATATATTAAGATGTATGATTATTGATAAAGAGGATAACAAAATACTAGGTACACTTATCTTGTCGGATATTGATTATAAAAATGGCAATGCTGAGATACACATCAAATTACTTAGAGGAGTTAGAGGTAAAGGTTACGGATTTGATACAATCAATACAATTGTTAAATATACGTTTAATGAATTGAGGCTTCATTGTGTCTATGCTCATATTAATGGTTATAATATCCCATCACAAAAACTATTTGAAAAATGTGGTTTTAAAAAGGAAGGTTTATTAAAGAGCAGGATATTTAAAAAAGGTGAATATCACGATGTAATAATTCTATCAATAATAAACGAGTTATAGTATGGAAATAGGAAGTGAGTTTTGGCTAGATAATATACCAGAAACAGCTCAAACTGTCGAACCTAATTGGTTAACAAAATATGGAGATTTTGTTTTAGCCTCATCAGGGAGAGGGGCAATCAGTTTATTATTACAACAAGTCACCCCTAAGTATAAATCAGTACTCTTGCCCGCTTATATTTGTGATTCTGTAATTCTTCCATTTATTGAGCAGGGATACAGTTGTTACTTTTATAATATAAATGATGATTTATCTCCAAATATTGAGAGCATTAAATCATATAAAAATATTGGGATTTTTATCCATATGGGGTACTACGGTTTTCCCTCAAATTCTAATCTATTAAATGTTCTTAAGAACTTTAAAGATCAATCAGTTATAGTCTTAGAAGATATAACACATACTTTATTTTCGAGCTTTAAAAGATTTGAAGAGAATGATTTCTATGTAGGAAGTATAAGGAAGTGGCTTGGGTTACCTAGCGGAGGCTTTATAGCAGCTTCAAAAAGAAAACTTAAAAGACCTTTATTAACTAATGATGTATTTACAAAATTAAGAACTACGGCTTTATCTTCTAAAGGGGAGTATATGAAAACTAGTGATGAGAATTTAAAAGACCTGTTCCTAAATCAGTTTTCTCGGGCAGAGTCTTTATTAGATAGAGATGTGGCTCCTTATAGTATAGATGGCTTGTCCATGACCTTAATAAATTTATTAGATGCAGATGAATTAGTTAGAAAAAGAACAATAAATTTCACAACATTGTCTGAAGGGTTAAAATCAATTAGTTATTTGAACCCGATCTTTAAGAAAAATACAAAAAATATATGTCCGTTGTTTTATCCAGTAATGATTAAGAAAGATAGAGATAGTATACGAAAAAAACTCGTTGAAGAAAAAATTTATTGTCCTGTACATTGGCCTATCCCTAATCAAATTAAAGACAGAGATATAGACAGTACATTAGGGATATACAATAATATACTTTCAATACCTTGTGACCAAAGATATGGAATAAATGAGATGGAAAGAATAGTTTCAGTATTCAGACGTCTTTAAACTACAAGGTTGATATTTAGAATTAAGGGAAGTGAATACATGTTAAAAACAAATTTAGAAATAGAAAAATTAAAATTCGGATTATCAGTAATTACTTTAGATGAAACAGAAAAATGGGACGAAATTGTAAAAGGATTTAATGGTTTTGATGTGTATTATCTTTCTGATTATGTAAATGCATTCAAAGTTCATGGAGACGGTGAACCAACGCTTTTCTATTATAAAGGTCAAGATATGAAAGCAATGAATGTTGTTATGAAAAGAGATATTTCATTAGATAAGAGATTTACTGGGAAGATACCTCCTAATACTTATTTTGATATATCAACACCATACGGTTATGGAGGTTTTTTGATAGAAGGTGAAGTCACAGAAAATAGCTTGAAAGCTCTTGATTATGAATATAGTTTAATATGTAATAACCAGGGAATTATTAGTGAATTTGTTCGCTTCCATCCGGTCCTTAAGAATGATGAAGAATTAAAAGATATCTATGATATCGATAGACTTGGAAAAACTATTACAATGGAATTATATTCACAAGATCAGATTTGGAGCAACCTTACTAGTAAAAATAGAAATATGATTAGAAAAGCAAAGAAATCTGGGGTTGAAATCTTCTGGGG
>NZ_JBHXAS010000101.1:0-16774 GCF_042727425.1 Peribacillus sp. NPDC060253 | reverse complement strand
GGAATATAATATGTAATAAATATTTCAAAGTCAAGGTTAATAAAGTGAAATTTTGTCATATCTTTATGAAAATCAAAAAAGGAGACTAGTGAATGATGTGAAATACTCTTTTTCCCTTTAAAATTTTGACTATAGCTTGGTTATGTGACTTTAATGCATAAAAGCCAATTAATCGCTCCAAGAAAATGGAGCGCCTAATTGGCTTTTATCTACGTGGCACTTCATTCCTAATTGCGTTCCCTTTGCCACTAACCGTGCAAAGTGTTACTCCTTCTAGGAAGGAGTGCACCTCTCAATCAAAAGCACCCTCTACAATTACTGTTCTGCAAAGAATGAACCCCCGTTTTTAGTTTATGGCAGGAAGTTCAGGAGCCACTGATTTCGTCAACCTTTGATGTGATTGTACCTATTAAAATAGATATGATGTTTCTACTGTAGTAATGTTCCATCTGGAGTTTAATCAAGAACCTAGAGTTCTTTTTCAATTGAAATTTTGTGACGGATTCTCATCATTCGATTCACTTTTTCGGAACCAAGAAGCATGGCAATCATGTAAGCTAATGCAAAGTACGGGAATATGCCTATTGACGTATGCGAAGCCAATACCCCGAGCAATGGCGGCAAAAAGGTAGTGCCCGTGTAAGCGACAGCCATTTGATAACCTATAATGGATTGTGAATGCTTTTTTCCAAATCGAATTGGCGTTTCATGAATCATGCATGGATAAATAGGGGCTAAGCCTAGTCCAGCCAATATGAAGCCTGCTAGTGACATGTCAACCGGTAATGGCAAAATAAAAAGCGCTATACCAATTATCGCTGTAATTTGTCCCGATCGAATCAGTTTCTCGTTGCTGACCTTAAAGGTAATGAACCCTGTAATAAGCCGACCTAGTGTAATTCCACCATAAAAAAAAGAAACCCACTGCGCGGCCACAGCTGCGGAAATACCCTTGCTACCAACAAGATAACTGCTTCCCCAAAGTCCCAGTGTTGATTCGACTCCGCAATAAAAGAAGAATGAAAGCAATGCAAATTTGACACCTTTAATTTTTAACGGTTTCACCCCATAAGCTCGCTCATCCGGCAAAGGCTCTATACGCCCTGCTTCAGCCTCCATTTGTTTTTTTCTTGAAACTTTGGACCATAAAGGAAGAGTCAATAAAAGCAAGCAGGCTAAGCCTAATTGGAGAAAAGCAATGGTAAAATAACCATCTCTCCATGAACCTTTATTTGCTATAAAGTAAGATATCATGATTGGCCCTATACTAGCTCCCACACCCCAAAAACAATGAAGCCAGCTCATATGATGAGATTTATAATGGAGCGCGACATAGTTATTCAATGCGGCATCGATAGCCCCAGCACCAAGCCCTAACGGCACCGCACATATGATAAGCCAATAGAGGGAGGGGGCATAGGAAAAGCCTAACAAGGCTGCAGCCGTAAGGATTACACTAATTAATGTGACTTTCCCGGTCCCCATACGGTCATTAAGCCACCCGCTAGCTAAGCTCGAGAGGATTGTACCTGCAGCGATGATCATATAAAGAAAACCGGCAGTCTCCAGTGGCTGCCCAAAATCCGACTGCATAACCGGCCATGCAACACCCAATAAAGAATCCGGTATTCCAAGGCTAATAAATGCCAAATAGATCATAATTAATAAGAGAGTAGCCAAGAATTTCCCCTCACTTTCTTTCTATAAACTTAGCATTTGCTCGAGCGCAAGATGCTGCAGCCCATGAAGATAATCTTCCCGCCATTCACTTAATGCAAAGTTAGGGAGATGCTTCATTGGTACGTATTTTGCGCTTTCTTTTTTTAGCCGATTAAGCATTTCCACACTGACTTCTGCCTTACTGAAAATAACCGCATGAGGGTTGATGATTGCTGTCATTGACGCGATTAATCGACTGAGAGACTCAATGCTCTCGCCCTTTTTTGATTCCTTTTCCTGTTTCACTGCCTGAAGAAAATTAAGATCATCATACAATGGAACGAAAGAAATCTCACCTGTAAAAAAGGAGCTTCCCCGAACAACATCACCATTAATCAGCAAACCGGCTCCCGGTCCATTATGTCCTAAGTAAATATAAACGATCGATTGTTTTTCTTGGAATTTTTCAGTCCGGTTATGATACCCAAGAATGGCCGCATTCATATCATTCTCCAATACTACTGGGATGGTGAATGTTTCTTCTAGGCAACTTTGTAAGTCTAGATTAAGAAACTTCTCATAACCAGGAATATAGATAATTCGCCCATTTTCAACGGAACCAGGTACACCGATTGCTATTGCGCAAATTTCCGGAAATTGTGCAAGAGTATCCCCAATCAATCTCTTTAAGGAGTCCAGATCGTCATGGATAATACTTTTATGCACTCCTTGTTCCTTAACTTCACCGAAACAATTAAATATCGTACAGGCTGTTTCTTCCTTTTCCAATAAAATAGACATTCCTAGCATATGCTCGGGGTTATATGCATAACGATGTGCTCGCCTGCCTCCACTGGATTTATCCAAACCGACAACAAGTACCTCCCCGCTCTTCTCCATTTGGACAATCATTTTGCTGACAGTGGGAAAACTGATGTCTAACTTCTGGCTAAGTTCAACCTTAGTAGCACTCCCCAGCTTTATTAGAGTTAATCGAATTCCGTGAAGTATCCGTATCCTCAAGTTTTTAGGGGTATACAATTGCTCATCCATGTAGATCACCCACTTAATTAAATTGTTTAATAAGTATATGTATGTACTCTAATTCCTTGCATGTTTCATCAATCTAACAGAGACGATTAACCGCATTGTCTAAACCCACCTTTTATCATTTTTTCTTATATTGTTGTCATATTCCACATCCCACACTTATTATCTTAACTTATTAAATTGGTTTAATAAGTAAAACCACCATATCAACATGGGTTTTCGTTGTCAAAATTTTTCTCCTTCACATTATTGATGATGATTTCGACTTGACTGCCCTTAATGAAGGGGTTGAAAGTAGTTCCTGAAGTTACTATTTATATAGGTTCCAAAGAAAATACATTTTTGGCGATTTATTATTTGTCCATAACATTTACAGAGCTTATCGAATTTGACCTAACCTACCTCAAATTTTCCCTCATGTGTTACCAGGGATCTTCTGGATACTGATAGTACCACCCAATATAATTTACTTTCAACCGAGAGGAAAAAAACGCGAATGTTTTAGTTAGATCTCTTTAAATCTATTTAATTGTTTCCGATATATACAACAAGCTGGATAACTTATCACTTCGAGAAGGAGTAACAAAGATGAATAGACTAAGTACGAAAATAGGTTTCGTTCTTTTAACAGGCATGATCGTTACATTGATTGGAAGTTTACTTTTAATGTATAAGAGTACAAATGATACGGTTGAGAAAACAATAGCTATGAGCAGCTTAGACTTAGCAAACAACATCGCTCAAGGAATAAACCCAACATCTTATGCCGAGTTTTTAAGTAATCAATCTGAAACAACAACATATTGGGAAATACGTGAACAGTTAAACGATTATAAACAAAAAACTGGAGCGTTATATGTATATACATTAGGGATTAACGATAAAAGCGAAAAGGTTCATATTCTTATAGATGGAATGAGTAAGGCAGATAAAAAAGCATCTCCCATTTTAACTCCTACAACAGCAACTACTTATCTGGATGTAAAAAGCGTTATGAAGGGAAAGGTTTCTACCACTTCCATAGTTCATGATCCTGAAGGTGGTGACTATTTATCCGTTTTTGTTCCAATAAAAAAGGGGAATGAGGTCATTGGAATATTAGGTGTAGATATTGATGCAAGCAAAGTGGATTCTACAGCCAGCAAGGTTCTGAGCGGCATCCTTCCTCTAACAATCATTATCAATGTAATCTTAATGGCAATCGTGGTGGGCGCTTTAATATGGTTCTTGACTAGAAAGTTAAGACCCCTTCACAAAGTCAGCATGGCTGCAAAGGAAGTCGCAAATGGGGATTTAATAACAGCCAATATACTGATTAGCAATACAAGGGTAAATGGAAACGACGAAATCAAAGTTTTAGTGAAATCATTCGAAGAAATGATTACCAATACAATTATGATGGTTAACTCCATGAAAAGCTCATCACTACAGCTTTTGGAAGCATCAAGTGATATCGAACACAAAATCAAAGAAATGGACACTTCCACACAATATATCGTTAAAGGCATTCAACAAGTTGCAGGAGCTACAGAAGTACAATTGCACAGAAGTGAAGAATCATCTAGAGTCATAGAGGAAATGACCCTAGGGATACAAAAAATCGCCGAAGCTTCGTCGGAAGTCAGCGAACAAACAAATCATGTTTCTATTCAAATGTCCACTGGAAATAAAGATTTAAATGAACTCTCCAATCAAATCTTACAAGTAAAAGATGTGATGCTGCAAACTAGTTCAGAAATAAAAAAACTAGACGAGAAAGCAAACGAGATCGTGAGTATCGTACATTTAATTACAGGAATAGCAGAGCAAACAAACCTGCTAGCACTAAATGCGGCCATTGAAAGTGCTAGAGCTGGTGAACACGGCAAAGGTTTTGCGGTCGTATCGAATGAGGTACGAAAATTAGCAGTGGGTACTAAGGAATCAGCTATCAATATACAAGAATCCCTGCTTCATTTTAAATCCATCATAAATAAATCAGTGACAATGATGGAAACCGGAACGAAAGAGGTTGAAGAAGGGACAAAGGTTGTCCTGAATACTAGAGAAACTTTTAAACAGACCATAAAATCTTATGAGCATGTTAGTGATCAGATTCAAGAAATATCTGCCATTACTGAGCAAATGGCTGCAGGTTCGCAGGAAATCCATGCTTCGATAGAGGATTTTGCTGGTTTAACAAAGGAAACAGCTGAGGTATCAAAGCAAGTGGCACGTTCAACCGATCAACAAGCAACATCCATGGAGGACATCTCATTCTCAACCTCATCGATGGTAAAGCTCGCTAATGACCTAGAAAAATCTGTTGTACAGTTTAAAGCGTAAAACCTTAATCCACTACTCTTCTACAACACCCAAAAAGGGATTTTGCTAGTCTAGCAGAATCCCTTTTCTATCTTCTCAAGGGTTACGGGAAGACAGTACCCATCTTTACCGCACTCACCTGCAAGAATAGGTTTAAAGTTTCCTTACTGAATCGGGAAACAAAATGACGATACAATGGTCTGCAACTTGATTGTTGAAAGCTGTCCGTTCTCAACAATAGCGACCTATGATAAACTTGGATTTTACGTTTTATTTGGAGAAAATCCAAATAAAGTAAGGCCGTATATGTTTGTTTGGTATTTTCATTTGGCGGGTTAATAATTAAAATCATTAACCAATCAAAAATATTAATTCAAACACTATTGAGTATTCCATTTAACTCCACACCCTAATGTTATTCGATTATCCATCCTCTGGAAACGAAAAAACTACCTTGTGGTTGCTAGGTAGCTTTTACATTCTACTTATTTAAATTATTTTTGGAAATTGAGAAAACTAGGTTAATTACTCTCCATGATTATATCCTTATTCATACTTTCTTCATTAGATGTATTTCTTTTTGCAGGTTTAACCGTTTTTATAATCGCAATAGACGCAATTGACAAAATACCCATAATTAAAAACCCTGTTGATATTGAAAACGTTTCAATGATAATTCCAATAAGTACTGGTCCCAAAAACATTCCAGCAGAATATAAACTTTGGAACAAGCCCATTCTCGTGGATTGTTTAATCTCTGGTATATTTTCAACAGCCCAGGAAGTGACGACCGTAAAGATTAACCCGTAACCGAAACCTTGAAATGCCTGTAATAGAAAAAGCATCGTTAAATTTTCAGCATAAGGAATCAATATGATTATGACCCCTTGTATAGCCGCTCCCAAAATCGCCGTATTCATTAAACCGATTTTTTTATAAAAAAGGGCACCACATAATCCAGCGGCTAAACCATATATAATCAGGTGAGTGTTTGCCAGCATGCCAATCAATAGTGGATTTGCTCCAAGGTCAGTTGCAACTAAAGGTGTGAACGTATCCCTTGTCCCAATGGTGACCATCAAAGCAATCGTTGCCAGAACAGAAATGACCCAGATTTTTTTATCTGTGATTTGCTCGACAAGAATTTTCTTATCGTATTTTACTTTTACCCCTTTAATACTTAGATCTTTTGTGAAAAATGTTAAAACCAGCGCAAGTATGGCGGCGGCCACCGCTACTAAAAAGCTATACCGATAACCATAACTATTGGCCACTACTGCACCGATGGTTGTCCCTAGTATGGAGCCTACAGGCGATGCAACACCCAATATCGCCACCGCTTTTGCAGCTTCCTTCACACCAAAATAAGAGGCGAACATAACATTGTAAATAACCCAGGTGGAACCAGTTAAACCGTCCGAAATTTTCCCAAGGTACAATGTTGTTGCATTTGGTATGAAAAAGGCTAGCGTCCACATTACAATGGTTATCAGCAACCCCATTTGGATAAACAATCTTCGTTTATGCAGCATATCCGAAAATACGCCTATCGGAAGTCGTGTCAATAAGGCCACAATTCCTGAAATTCCGATTATACTGCCTATAATAACAGAATCGAACCCCAGATCTTTAGCATAAGAGGAGATAAATGGATCAAATGCCGTAATGGTGACAAAGAACAACAAGCTAATGATAAAGAATAAGATGGTTTCTTTTCGATTATTAAATTTATTAGTTTTGTTCATATATTCCACCCTTTCATTCCCCTTCCTTTCGTGTCCTCTAGTACAGAAAGGCGATGCTATTAATATTTACACATATTGTCATATATTTTCCAGGGTTAAAATCTATCTGCAGATACAGCCCATCCACCTGATACCAATTTCAGGCAGGATGGGATTATCCGTTTCTTCCTAGCAGCTGCACCAGATTGCCTGTCCTTAATTGAATGCGTTTTCAGCAATTCCTATCATTTAGAGCACACTCATGTCATCCTGACAGTTGCCGATAATTTATGGCCTTCCAGGCCTTCAATTTCTGATTGATCTTCCGCATGGGATGCCAGGAAATGAATGCCTTGACCTGTGATTTCCTGATGTGTCATAACTTTCACATAACTTCCTGCCCAAAGTCCCCCGGTATATCTTGCTGCCTTTTGTGTCGGCAATGTATGGTTCGTTCCAGAGACTTTGTCAGAGAAGACGACGGAGCTGCCTTCATCAAGGAATAATGATCCATAGTTATTTAGTTTATCCATCAATTCACGGCTATTTTTGATATGCAAATGTAGATGCTCAATGGCATAATCATTGCAAATATCCAGTCCTTCTTGTAATGAATCGGCATGGATGATTTCCCCTCTTTTTCCCCATGATTCGTGTGCAGGGGAAGATGGTGAGAAAGTTTTCAAAAAGCCTTCGATTTCTTTTTCAGTTTCTTCCGCAACCGCTCGGGACGTTGTGACAAGAATGGCCCGTGCGTACGGATCGTGTTCAGCCTGGGCAAGTAAATCGGCCGCTATTTTCGTAGGTGACGCCGAATCATCAGCAAAAACCATCACTTCACTAGGCCCAGCAATGAGATCTATGCCCACTTTGCCGAACACTTGACGTTTTGCTTCTGCTACAAACCGGTTTCCTGGTCCAGCGATGATATCCACTTCTGGGATGGATTCGGTTCCATATGCCATGGCGGCAATTGCCTGCGCCCCGCCAATTGCAAAAATGTCTGTAGCACCGGAGCGGAGCAAGCCATATAAAACTGCCGGATGGATGCCGCCTTCATAATTGGCCGGGCTTGCTGCAACGATTCTTTTTGCTCCTGCTACCTTTGCTGGGGCAACGACCATGGGTCCTGATGATAATAACGGGAATCTCCCACCTGGAACATAAGCCCCCACCTTTTCGATCGGTACGATTCTATGACCCATCCTAATCCCCTCGCCAAAATCCTTTTCGAATGGAGTCAGGCAGCTCAACTGTGCTTTAGCAAATTCGGATACTCTTTCCACGACTCGGTCAATCAGCACTTTTACCTCTTCAGGAAGAGTCCTGATACAACGCTCGATTTCCTCTTCACTAACCCGGACCGGACGATCGGAATCACCGAATTTTTTCTCATATTCCCGTACGGCATCATCCCCGCCTGCTTTTACATTTTCAATAATCGACTTCACGGTTTGTTCTACTTCTTGTGAAGAGGTCTGTTCAAATACATCCGCTTTCTTCATATATTCCATCCTATTTTCCCCCTAATCATTTTTTAGTGAAGAGACGGCTGCAGCACAGCCGTCAACTGGTCAATCATGATACGCCGGTAAAATTCCCATCATCCATTGTGGATTCACCATCTTGTTGTGATTCGAATTCATCAGGTAAATAAATTTGACGCAACACTTCCATCCCATCAAACAATAACCATTCCTCCGAAATTTTTTCATTACGGATTTTATAGTGGCTGATTCCAGCAATATCAATGGCTTTTCCGCTAGGGGCTCCGAAGTATCCTGTTCCTTCGTGCACTCCTTGTATCCTCCAGCGTACCGCTACATCCCAATCACTGTCAGATCCGCGTCTATTACAAGTTACCCTTTCAAGAATCACTTTCCCATTCGGTACGGAGGCAAAAAGGCTCATGAACATTCCTTGAATTTCACTTACGCCGATTACATCCTTGTTACAGACATAATGTACGACCGCATTTTCTTCATAATATTCTCGGACAAAATTAAATGAGCGCCGAGCCCAAATTCGATTGAATACAAGCTGCATGAACTCCCCTATCTCGAACTCATCAGAAGATGGGGTGAATAGTTTTGGAGGTAGCCCCATTTCAGCTGTCTCTTTAAATCCAAACTGGATAGCCGGAGCAAGCTTTTGCGTACTTTTAGCCATTTTTTTAGCAAACTCGACCGGATCCAATCCAAGTTGCTGAACAAGATGATAGGTATCCATCACAAGCCATTCTTCGTAAATCTTATTATTTAAAATCATACAATCAGCGCTTGTTCTGAACATCACTTTCTTTCCAGTGGCAGGACCGTATAAACTATCGCCTAGGTTCGTTGCGACAGAACGTCCTCGATGTGAAGTGAAAAATCCTGCTTCATCATCACCTGACCAGATTACACTCCATCCCAGTCCTTTCCGATCCGGAAAAGCATGCAATGTTTGCAGCGTACCTGAAATGACTTCGTTAATTCCATGACTATTTATCAACCCTTTATGAACTGAAATACTGGTGCTATACGTATCGTAAATAAGTCCGATGTCTTTCTCCTTCCAGATTTGACGTGTGATTTTTACAATATAATCAACGATGTTATTGTATTCTGGGTTAAAACCGTTCATCCTCTGTTTCTTTTGTTTCGTTTCTTCTATATTCATATAGTCATAATCATCTTTTGTATCTAGCATATTAACGTCATCAGCGTCAGCATAGAAGATGAAGTTTGCTGATTTCTTGACAGTCTGATTTACTTTTTTTGAATCTACTTTGTTTCCACTTGAAGTAACATCGATTGAATCCAGCTTTTTTTCTACCATTATACCCATCCCTTTTTCGTACAGAATTTTTTTTTTGATTATAAACTCTCTATTTAAAAGCCGCTTATTTCAAAGTTGACCCTTAAAATAATAGATTTGGCCTTTAGTAAGAATTCCCCTGTGGTTCTGCAATATACCATTCTATTGGACATCTTTAGAAAATCATTGAAATGATTGAGCCGCATTTCTTGATGAGACTACGTCACTTAATGCAGAAGTAAGCACATTATTTAATATGACCCCAACATATTTGGCGCCTTTGTCAAATGCGCTATTGGTGGAATCGCTATTTCCAGCAACGGTACCGATTGGCATACCCAGCTTTTCCCCTTTATTAAACAGGTCATTTATGACCTTTTGCACTTCAGGATGACCTGCCCCTTCAAGTTGATGTCCCATGTTCACGGAGAGGTCTGTGGAACCGATGAATGCTAAATCAATTCCAGGAACAGTTGCAATGGCCTCAAAATTGTTAGCTGCCTCAGGAGTTTCAATATGCACAATTATCATAACATTTTCATTACTCTCATCTAAATATGGTTTTCCACTATTTTTTCCGTAATGGGCAGGTCTAGTAGAATATGACACCCCTCTATTTCCATATGGAGGGAATTTAGCCCGATTCACTACGTCAAGAGCCTCTTCTTTCGTATTGATCATTGGTACTTGTACACCACTTGCTCCTCGGTCTAAAGCCTTTTGAATACTAGAAGGGTCATATGAAACTCGAACAATTGGGACAAGCCCAACAGAATCTGCCGTGCGGATCATATTTTCGAGCTCTGAAGTACTGAACGCACCATGCTCATCATCAATCACGACAAAATCAAAGCCAGCATAACCGAGCATTTCTACTAAAGGTGGTGCATTTATTCCTAAAAATACACCAAGAACTTGTTCCCCACGCTTTATTTTTTCCTTTATGGCATTCTTCTTCATCGTCTTTCCTCTCTTTCTCCTTAAAGACTATATCTCATTCAATCCGATCATGAACGTTACTGGAAATATCGATCACCCAATGGGCTAAACATTAAGATTTCAACCAATTTCTCAATAAACGGCTTACTTTTACAGGCTGTTCTAACGTAATCAAATGCCCTGAATGATCTACGACTTCAAGTCTCGCTGAAGGAATGTTTTTTGTTAAAAACTCAGACATATGAACAGGACATACCTTGTCTTCCTTTCCTACCAAAACTATAGTCGGACAGGAAATGGTTTGAAGGATGGGACGTTGATCTGAACGTGTCATCACTGCTTTTAACTGATTGATATACCCTTCGTTTCCAATTTTTTTAGCCATATCGATGATCGTTGAAGCTAATGTTTCATCGTTTCGACGATCGGGATGAATTAAAACAGGTAGAAGATGCTGGATTGTGATATCCAGAAAATGACCGTTATTTGCCATATCAATGAACCTCTCCCAGCCTGCGATTTGTTCCAGGCTAGGAGGATTGGGATTTGTATCAAGCAATGCTAATTTCATGACCCGATCTGGAGCAAGACGCATGATCTCAAGAGAAATGATGCCACCCAGTGATAAGCCTGCCAGTGCAAACTTATCAGGTGCGTTTTCCAATACCGATTTCGCGATTCCTTCTATAGTATCTGCCCTCGACACATCACAGACTTTCACTTCAGCATGATCTGATAGATTCACCTTTTCCCATAGACGTTCATCACAAAGCGTACCCGGAAGCAAAATAAGCGGTACTTTATCCATTCTTATTTTTCACCCATTTTTAGTTTATCGGCGATCTCCTTTTCAAGATTTACAAAGTTACCCGGTTTAATCATTTTTCCTAATTCATTGGCATGGAATCCATATTTAGCTGCCTCTTTTATCACTTTTGGCGACCAGTAAGGGTCTTTTCCATCAAATACTTGATGTTGTTCAAGGACGGCAAAGATCCAAGCATCCTCATCACTGATGTTTTCAAAGCCTCTCCATAAACCTGGTGGTAATGAAATTAAGTCCCATTGATCAATAATGGTTTCGCCATCAATTTCATCTGGGCCCTTTCCCCAGTAGAAACGCCATTTTCCTGATAGAGGAAGGAAGGATTCAATGTAATCATGCGTATGGTATGCAGGACCGTTTCCTTTCTGGGCTTTCACCATTCCAATTTGAAAACCATGCGGCTCCGTAATTTCAGGTGTAAAATTATCATTTTCGCTTGCTGTATCACCTATTAAAGTATAGTTGATGCGTTGATGCCCAGGAATGATACTATCAATGAACATTAACGGGATTCCTTTTGCTTTCATTTCATCAAAACGAACGATCCAATTATTTTCCATTTCCTCATTCGTTACCGCTTTTTTTACTTTTGGCTCTTGTACTGTCATTTTAATTTCCCCTTCCATGTTTGGTATGTGTTTTACATTCATTTATTTATGCTTCTTCTATTTAGAGGGTAAAGACGGCTAGCTTTAATTCTGTCATTTCCTCAACTGAATATTTAACTCCTTCTCTGCCAGTCCCGCTGTTTTTCACTCCGCCATATGGCATTTGGTCAACCCTGAAGGATGGGATATCATTGACTATGACACCGCCTACTTCAAGCCGTTCAACGGCGTCAAAAGCTTTTGGCATGGAAGTCGTATAGACCCCTGCTTGAAGGCCGTATAAAGAATCATTCACAAGATCTATGGCTTCATCCCATGTTTTATAGGAATTAACTGAAACGATAGGGGCAAATGCTTCTTGGCAGCTCAATGCCTGTGTTGATTCTGCATTTTTGATGATGGTTGGATGAAGAACTGCTCCTGTACGAGCCCCGCCGTAAGCGATTTCAGTTCCGGCCCCTCTAGCTGCTTTAATCCATTCTTCCACACGTTTTGCTTCTTTTATATGGATCAATGCGGATAGGTCTGTATCTTCAGATTCTGGATCCCCAATTTTAAGTTGCTTCGTCTTTTCTACGAACTTTTGTACGAATTCATCAAATAAATCTTCTTGGACAAAAATTCGTTGGATAGAGATACAAACCTGACCTGAATAAGCAAAGGAACCTTCCACACAACGGAGTGCAACGGCTTCCAGGTCATTAGCACTGTCAATGATGACAGCCGAATTTGAACCAAGCTCCAATGTCACCTTTTTCAAACCTGCTTTTTCTTTAATCCCTAAACCGACTTCAACACTCCCTGTAAACGTAACCATTTTAATCCTGGAATCAGTGATTAAAACATCCCCTACGACACTACCTTTACCAGTGATAATATTTAGAGCGCCTTTAGGTAAGCCTGCCTCTTCGAAAATTTCTGCGGCAGTGATCGCACTAAGCGGTGTTTGAGAAGCAGGTTTTAAAATGACTGCATTACCTGCAGCAAATGCAGGGCCTAGCTTATGCGCAGCTAGATTAAACGGAAAATTAAATGGTGTGATTGCAGCAATAACGCCAAGCGGTTCACGCTTCGTATAAGCAAAACGACCTTTCCCATTTTTAGCGGCATCCATCGGAATCGTTTCACCATGAATTCGTTTTGCTTCCTCTGCTGCAAACTTATACGTTTCAATCGTGCGTAATATTTCCCCTCTTGCCGCCTTTAAGGGCTTAGCATTCTCCCGTGCAAGGATTAACGCGCATTCCTCAAGTCTTTCCTGAAATATCCCTGCTGCACGTTCTAAAATATTAGATCGCTCTAGCGCAGTTAACTTCTTCATTTCTTTTGCACCTTGTTCAGCACATTCTATAGCTTTTAAAACCGTTTCCTTTTCTGCCAATGGCACTTGCGCAATCACTTTTCCGGAATAGGGAGATAGTAGATTGTAATGATCATTCCCATCCTCCCACTCGCCACCTATGAACAACTTCTTTTTATGAGAACTTGTTGTAATCAAATTAATTTCCCCCCCTTCCTTTAAAGGCGCTTTGATAGATTCCTAGAATCTTTTGTTCACTTAACTTATAGGGAGTGTTCGACAGCAAGCGATCAATTTTTACAGCTTGTTCCGCTAGCATCGGTAATGATTCCTCTTCAATCCCAAGTTCTGATAGCGATATAGGTAAATCAAGATCGCCTAGAAGCTGATACATATAATCAACAACGGCTTTTAATGCTTCGTGTGGTTGTGACTTGAAATCACCAAGCTGTAAAAAGGACGCTACATCAATCATTTCTTCGGTACATGTTTTTCCAATTACTTCGAAAACAAATGGCATTAATAGGGCATTAGAGACTCCATGTTCAATATGGAATTTACCGCCTAGTGGATATGCAAGTGCATGAACCGCTCCAACTCCAGCATTTGCAAGGGCGACACCCGCTAATGAGCTTACCCAGCTCATTCCGATTCGTGCTTCTAAATCACCTCCGTTATGGACTGCCCTTGTAATGTTAGAAGTAAATAGTTTCATTGCTTTTTCTGAGTAAACCTTAGTAAGTGGCGTTGCCTTGATGGCAATATAAGATTCAATAGCATGTGTAAAGGCGTCCACCCCTGATGCAGCTGTTACCCGTGGCGGGCAGGAAATGGTCAACTCTGGATCAATGATTGCTACATCTGGCAGAAAGGCTGGGCTTACAAGCCCTCTTTTTACTTGTTGTTCTTCATCCCCAAAGATAGCATTCATCGTAACTTCAGAACCGGTTCCAGATGTTGTCGGTAAAAGGATACATTTTACCGTCCGGGTTTCAATCGTTTTCGCACCACTTAAATACGGGTGCAGATCATCTTTACCACATAAAGCAGCCGTTGCTTTTGCTACATCCAGCGCACTTCCCCCACCGATTCCGATGATTAAATCACATTTCTCAACTTCAAGTGTTTGAACAGCTTCTTGCAATAGTTGAAATGTAGGCTCTCCCGCAATATTTGTATATGTGACTGTTGGTACAGAAAGTGGTTCAATAAGATCAATCACTTTTTGAACAACACCAACTTGTTCTAGTCCTTTGTCACTTACAACGGCAACCTTTTTTGCTTTTAGAGTTTCTATTTCATTCACTAAAGTTTCAAAGGTACCAACACCTACTCGGAAAACGGTTGGCATTCTAAAATCATGGTTCATATAATTTATCTTTTGATCAACTGACACATTATTCACCCTCCTTTGAATACGTATTCAAAAAAATCACCAGACAGTCCAACCTCCATCTACTACTAATGTTTGACCTGTCATCATATCGGAACATGGTGATGCTAGATATAACACACCGCCAAATAAGTCCTCCGTTTTAGCAAGTCTGCCGAGTGGAATTCTACTTAATATTTCATGTTTAAAGGTTTCATCTTCAAACATCGGCTTGGTCATCGGTGTCTCAATAAAGGTTGGAGCTATGGCATTGACATTGATTTGATGCGGCGCCCACTCAATTGCAAGCGCCTTCGTAAGCTGTGTAAGTCCGCCTTTGCTGGAGGAGTATGCAGCCCGTTTGTAATAACCAACAAATGCCATCTGCGAAGACATATTTATGATTTTTCCTTTTTTCTGGTTGATCATATACGTTCCTGCAGCTTGGCTCGTAAAAAAGGCACTTTTCAAATTAATGTCCAGTACTTTATCCCAATCTTGGGAGGTCAACTCTTCGGCTGGTTTTGCCACGTTGACTCCGGCGTTATTTATTAAAATATCAATCTTGCCGAAATGTTTGTATATTCCTTCCATTACGTTAGCTGTTTCTTCTACCTTTGTTAAATCAAAAGAAACGGGTAATACATTTACACCTGTTTGTCCAATTTCATGTGCAGCTTCTTCGAGTTGCTCCTTATTACGTGCGACCAAGGCAATATTAGCCCCAGCTTGTGCAAGTAATTTGGCCAAATCTTTACCAATGCCTTTGCTTGCACCTGTAATGATTGCCACTTTGCCGCTTAAATTAAATAATTGATTTACTTCCAACCCATCACCCATCTTTACCTCTTTGAGGAGATTTTTTGAATACCGGATTAAGCATTCGATTTTGAATACGTATTCAAAATCGAATATCAGGTATCTTTACCCGCTTACAAATAAAAATATAAACAATTATCTGACTTTTGTAAATAGTAAAATTAATTTTTTGAATATAAAATGTCTATTTGTAATCATAGAAAAATGACCGATTTCTTTTTTAGGAATGTAAAGGAAAGTATAAGGTCCAATCCAAAACCGGTCTTATTACCCTTAAGTTCGTATTGGAGCTGGTCCTGTTGTTTTACGAACAATTAGTTCAGGCTTAAGGAAAACTTGAATGGATGAAGATGAGGCATCCTTATTTTCTATTAGATAAATTAGTTTTTCTATAGCAGTTAGCGACATTTCTTCCATTTGTTGGGATATAGTCGTTAATCCAATAAATTCATTGGCAGCCATCCTAATATTATCAAACCCAACAACAGACAAATCATCGGGGACTTTCAGGTTTAGGCTTGATGCTGCATCCAAAACTGCGAGTGCCATTTGATCTGATGCAGCAAGAATTGCAGTGGGTCTGTCATTTTTTTTCAGTAATTTTTTTGTAAATGAATAAATCCGGTCATAGGAAAATTCACTATTGAATATTAAATCCTCATCAATTTCATATCCGTTCTCCGTCAGCTCTTGTTTATAACCTATGGTACGCTCATAAGTCGCTAAGTACTTGGAAGGACCAGATATTTTCGCTATTTTTTTATGTCCTAATTTTAATAAGTGTTGAACAGCAAGCCTTGCCCCTTTATTATTATCCATTACGATAAAGTTAACATCTTTGATGTCCAGGAAACTATTATATAATAATACTGGAAATCCGTTATCATGTAGTTTTTTGATTTTTTCAGTATAGTTTTTACTAACACTTGTTAAGATGATTCCCTCCACGCGTTTACCTATCAATAAATTTATGGCCTGCTCCAAGTTTTCATCTTTATGTCCAGTATTGTATATGATTACATCATATTTTAATTCCTGGGCCCTTTCTATGATGGCTTCCGCAGTTTCGGCAAAGAATGGATTTGAAATGCTCCCTATTATTAAACCTATTGACTTGGTTCTTTTTTCAACAAGACTTCTGGCAATTTCGTCCCTTGTGAATCCCAACTCATTTATGACAGCAAGAACCTTATCACGCGTACTTTTCTTCATATATGGATAATCATTTAAAACCCTAGAGACTGTAGACTGTGAAACACCGGCTATTTTTGCTACATCTTCTGTTGTTATTCTTTTCATACTTCATTATTCCTTTCTCTATATAGAAATTGTTATCCTAAAAAACTAAATTAACTTTTTTATATAATTTATACC
>NZ_JBHXAS010000100.1:0-16800 GCF_042727425.1 Peribacillus sp. NPDC060253 | reverse complement strand
GTTTACCCGTAAGGAAAGAAATGATTATCACGAGAATTTTTGATTTTAGTTAAATTTCTTGAATTAGAAGTAAATAAAGAAATATCTTATGTAAAGAGAAATATTGTATTTACATATTGTTTGAGGTGTTCGAGAAAGTTTTAGTTTATTTTAAGCGGGTATTATATAGCAAAAAGATTAAGGAGAACAGTGATGCAAACTGCTAATTCTAGTTTATTGACGAAAGAGGATATGACAAATCCCGATCGGGTGCCACAATGGCTAATTAACGAATATCAAACTTTCCATAATACAGTGACGGATAAAACATTTCCTTGTTATTTTGGTATGAAAGCTGAAAATAAAGGGGAACTACGTTATGCGTATATCACACAGGAAGATTGGACCAACCTTCCAAAGGCCGTGGAAAGCTTTCTTGAGTTATTTCAAGAACCACCATACATCAGGCATGGCCTGTTTGTCTTTATGGAGCCTGAATCGATTGAAGGGGATATAGAACTATACCGAAAACGATTTTGGGATATTCTGCAATTCCTGCATAAAGAGGATAAGAAACCTTGGCCTATTGAAAAGCCTAAAGATCCTGAACATTATTTATGGGACTATCATTTTTCAGGTGAACCCATTTTTGTTTTTGGAAATGCACCTGCTTATAAACAGCGTAAAACCCGTGATTTAGGAAATAGCCTTGTTCTTGGCTTCCAACCCCGTATGATTTTCGAAGGTTTAGAAGGAACGGAAAAAGGCGGTATCATGTCACGTGAAAAGGTTCGTGAACGGGTAGAAAAATGGGATAATCTCCCTAAACATCCTGATATCAGTCACTTTGGTGATATAAACCATAATGAATGGAAACAATTTTTCATTGGGGATGATATTGAACCGATAAAAGGTCAGTGTCCTTTCCATCATAAAGAGCTAACTTAAACGAGAGCAAATTGCTCTCGTTATTTTTTTGCAAGACTAAAACTAAATGAAAGGAAGGGGGGGAAATCCAGGACAAACATTTTTGCAAGTTCGAAAAATGACCTTTAAAAATAAAAAACTTTATGAGAAACATATTTCTTGCCTTATTTGATTTTCAGCCATATAATGTGAAAGTAGCAATTGCAGTTAATTCGAGATATATGGATTAAATGCTATTTGAAATACTAAACAAACTATTGGGGGAACTGATCATGTCTAAAGTATTATTTGTTAAATCAAACGACCGTCCAGCGGAACAAGCTATTAGCGTGAAAATGTATGAAACGTTTTTGAACACATACAAGGAAGCAAATAGTCAAGATGAAATAACTGAATTGGATTTATTTAAACTTAACTTACCTTACTACGGTAATACAGCAATTACTGCGCTATATAAACGTAGCCAAGGCATGGAACTGACTGAAGAAGAAGTGAATATTGCTGATATCGTGCAACAATATTTGAACCAATTCCTTGCTGCCGACAAAGTAGTATTTGCCTTCCCATTATGGAATTCAACGGTTCCTGCACCGCTTGTAACTTATATTTCTTATCTTGCACAAGCAGGTATAACATTCAAATACACAGCTGAAGGTCCTGTCGGTTTAGCTGGAGGTAAAAAAGTGGCTTTACTAAATGCTAGGGGATCAGATTATGCATTACCAGGCATGGATGCTGGCGAAATGGCAGAGAAATACGTAACGATGAATTTAAGATTATGGGGTATTACAAACCCAGAAACAGTCGTTATCGAAGGACATAATCAATATCCAGATCGTACACAAGATATCGTTGCAGAAGGATTGGCGAAAGTTGCTGAAACTGCAGCAAAATTCTAATTGATAAAAAGAAAAACCAGTATGTAATTTTAGCATACTGGTTTTTCTATGCAGATTTTTCTGAAAGTCGATTATAATAAAGAGTAAGCCTATAAGCATGAAAGGAAGTGCCGATAATATGCAAACGTATAAATCGCGTGACGAAATCAAGAGTGAAGAAACTTGGAATTTGAAGGATATTTACGGTGATCAGGCTAATTGGGAAAAAGACCATCAAGAAGTCCTGGAGATGACAGAAAAATTAAAGACTTTCGATGGTCATATTCAATCCGCGCAAGATTTATTTGAGTATTTACGTTTAAGTGAGGAGCTTGGTTACATTTATAACAAGTTATATGTGTTTGCCATGCTGCAAACAGACTTGGATACACGGGTTACATCATCACAGGCATTACTTGATCGAGCAGGTCAGCTAGGACAGAAAATTAGTAATGCATCTTCATTTTTCATGCCGTTCCTCTTAAGCTTGGAGGAATCAACATTAAAAGGGTACATAAAAGAAGTTGAGGGTTTAAAATATTTCGAAGAAGATTTACTTGATTCATATCGCTATAAAGACCATGTGTTATCGAAAGAACAAGAAGAGGTACTTTCCCAAATAGGCGAGGCATTTTCAGCACCCCAAAAGACCTTTGGAATGATCAACAACGCGGATATTAAATTTGGAGATGTCACAAATGAAGAGGGAGATAAAGTAGAGCTTACTCGAGGGATGTACTCTAAATTAATTGAAGATGATGATCGTGAAAAAAGAAAAGAAGCGTATATCGCTTATTATCAGCCATATATACAATTAAAAAATACTATCGCATCCACACTTTCCACTGCCATCAAAAATAATGTGAACCTTTCGAAACTAAGACATTATCCGTCTGCCTTGGAAAAATCCTTATTTGGTGATCAAGTACCAAAAGAAGTATATGATAACTTAATTATGTCTACTAAGCAAAATATCGGTCCGATGCATAAATACATTCAGTTAAGGAAAAAACTGCTGGGAGTAAATGAATTAAGGGCTTATGATTTAAGTGTACCTTTGGTCGAGGGTGCTAAAGAGGAAATTTCTTATGATGATGGTTTTGCTTTGATGGTAGAGGCACTGAAGCCTCTTGGCGAAGAGTATATCACGATTTTGAAAACTTTTAAGGAAAAAAGATATATCGATGTTCGAGAAACACCTGGAAAACGCTCAGGGGCTTATAATTTAGGTCTTTATGGTGTTCATCCTTTCATTTTGTTAAACCACCGTGATGATTTAGATAGTGTATTTACACTTGCACATGAATCTGGTCATGGCATGCATTCCTACTATAGCTCAAAATACCAGCCGCAAATAACGGCAGGGTATTCCATTTTCGTGGCGGAAGTAGCATCCACCGTGAATGAAATTCTGCTAATACGCCATTTAATTAAGACAACAAAAGACGTGCAAAAGAAAAAGCACTTACTTAACCATTTCATAGATAGTTTTAAGGGTACATTCTTTACACAGGTGATGTTCGCGGAATTTGAAAAGATCGTACATGAGAAAGCTGAAAATGATGAGCCCTTGAATGCCGAGGTTTTTAATACAGCTTATGAATCGATATTCCGCACTTATAATGGAGATGAAATAATTTTCGATGAAGAAGTGAAGTATGGCTGGTCACGGATTCCTCACTTTTATCGACCGTTTTACGTGTATAAATATGCTACAGGTTATGTTTCAGCGATTACGATTGCAGATAAGATCCTTTCCGGGGATCAAAAAACACTTGAAAGTTATTTGGCCTTCTTGAAAAGCGGGAGTTCGGATTTCCCATTGGAATTGCTTAAAAAAACGGGCGTAGATTTAACTAAATCTGAACCGATCGAAAATGCAATGAGGATTTTCAGTGAACTGGTCGACCAATTCACGGATTTGACAAAGGGCTAATCTAAACCATTTCTTCCAAAAGAGCCCATGGTATGTGTGTTTAAAAAATGCTATAGTTAAACTATTGATGTAAAGAGAGGCCCAATCTTTTTGATTGGGCCTTATTTTATATGTTAAAGAAACACGTACCTGCACGATAAAAGTCATAGGGATCAACGTATTTTCTACATCGGAGCCCAGCTAAGGGCCAGTTTCTTTATACATTAAATGGCATATATTGTGAGGAAAGTGAAAATGAATTCGACAGTTAATTATATAAAAGAATGGCAGCAGGCCCTTCAACTTGAAATCCTGCATTTGAAAAAATATGGCAGCACAAAATACTTGGTTTCTAACGGCCATCTACTTACTAGTGATGGTTCCTTCAGCTATTACTTTGAAACAGGTTCATCGATAAAAATTCCTATAGGTGCGATCGTTCGACTGGAATGGGGAGGAATTAAACAGGATGGAAGGATTCTCTCTTCGGAAGGAAAAAGTATAATCATTGTTTTTGAACGATCGTTAGGCGATATAATCGGCGAAGCATTTTTATATCATGATCCTTGGGAATTGCTTGAACAATTGATTATCCGCTTGGATGAAATCAAACGAAGCAAAAAGAAAAGGCTTAGGATCAAACGCCTGATGGATCCGTCTATGCCGCAAAAGCATCCTGTAATTGAAAGTCAAAGCAGTGTCAAAGAATTATATGCCCGTTCGAAGTTCAATCCTGTCACTTTTGTCTGGGGACCACCTGGAACTGGAAAAACCTATACATTGGCAAGAACAGTGGCCAATCATTATTTACAGGATAAAAAAGTGTTGGTCTTGTCTCATAGCAACCAGGCTGTTGATGTTTTGATGGCTGAGATTTCTTCCTTCATTAAAAAGAAAGATCGTTTCAAGGAAGGTGATGTGCTGCGCTATGGGTCTCAAGTAGGTGAATCTTTAGCCCTTCATGACGATATTGTTACGGGGCAATTATTAGGGAAACATGAACCGATATTAGTTAAGGAAAAAGAACAGCTTGCAGAAGAGAAACGATTATTAAAACACGATTTGTCAGGCTCCTTCAGTAAAAGAGATACCGATCAATTAATCGAGTTAGAGAAAAAACTGGCAAAAGTATTGGAGAAAATTCGTCAAAAAGAAATGCAATTCGTAAAAGAAGCGAAAATCATTGGCACGACTTTGGCTAAAGCCGCAAATGATGAAACGGTTTATCAAAAGGAATATGATCTGGTCATCTTGGACGAAGCAAGTATGGCTTACGTACCACAGGTGGCTTTTGCTGCAGCGTTATCAAAACATATAATCGTTTGCGGTGATTTCAAACAATTGCCACCGATTGCTTCTGCACGTGATTCCCTCGTGAAACTTTGGCTGAAAGAAGACATCTTTCATAGAGCAGGTGTCGCTCAGTCAGTGGAGGAAGGGGAACTTCACCCTCATTTATTCCTATTGAAAGAACAGCGCCGCATGCATCCTGATATTTCCGCATTTACTAATCGTGTCGTCTATAACAATTTGGTCGGTGATCATGAAAGTGTTTCAACTAGCAGGGAGAGCATAATGTTGGCTGAACCGTTTGCCAATAAGGCAGCAGTACTTGTCGATACCAGCCTATCTGGGGAATATTGCATCACTGAACGTACTTCTCACTCGCGAATGAATCTTTGGCAATTACTTTTATCTTTTCAACTGATTCATGAGGCCTATGTTGGCGGGGCAAAGTCCATTGGTTATGTGGCTCCTTATCGTGCACAGTCAGACTTGATGGAAAAATTATTGGATGATTTATATGAAAAAGAACGGCAAACATCTGATATCATCGCTGCAACTGTACATCGTTTCCAGGGAAGTGAACGTGATATGATGATTTTTGACACAGTTGATAGTTATCCGCAAAACAGGGCGGGAATGCTATTGACCGGAAGAGAAAGTGAAAGGCTGATAAATGTGGCGATAACAAGGACAAAAGGGAAGTTCGTGCATGTTAGTGACACTTCGTTTGTTAATAAACACGTTTATCGCAGTAAAACGCTTCGTCAGCTTGTCGATCATCAAATTCAAAATAATCAACTAGTGGCAAAGAAAGACATTGGAAAATGGGTGAACAATCAGCACCCGAAATTGCGATGGATGCATGCCCGGAAATTGGGGGATTTTTTAGAAGATATCGAATCCACAAAACAAGAGATGGTTATGGCAGTGCCTGATTTGAATAGTTTGTCAGAAGAATGGCAGCGATATTTGATGAAACGAAACCCCGAAGTGAAATTGACGATCATTTCATCAAAAAGAAATCCTGATGTCGTCTCAAATCAATTCATTTGTTTGCCCGTTTCCTTTTCATTTTTTATCTTGGATAAACGAGTTATCTGGTTAGGTTTGCCTGTTGAGGCGAATGATCGGGTCCAGCCTCCTTTTTTAGCGGCTCGCTTAGATTCACCAATTATGGCTGATGAATTACTATCTCAATTCAAAAAAAGTGAATAGTACTTAGAAAGACCCTATTTTCAGGGTCTTTTCGTCATTAACATGTATATTCCTTAAAAGACCTCGTAAGAATATAGGCTAATTGTGAGTTACATACGAAGAAAACATATTGAAACAATGTCCTCGCTAGAATATATAATACACTCTTAATCTCAAGTCTCGTTTTAACTCCTTATAAATTCAGCTAAAGGCTGCAAACTAAAATATCTAAGCAAGCTTTTTAAGCGACTTCCGATTGTTTATGTTTTACCATTAAGTTACGAAAGAAAAGAGGGGGCGCAAAAATGAAACTAAGCATTTTAGATCAATCACCAATTGCAACCGGTCAAACAGCTCAAGAAGCATTGCAGGCATCACTTCAACTTGCACAGGAAGGAGACAGGCTTGGTTACAGCAGGATCTGGTTAACTGAACATCATGACCTGCCAGGATTAGCCTGTTCCGTTCCGGAGGTATTGATCAGCTACATAGGTGCACAAACAAAAAATATCCGAATTGGATCAGGTGCAGTGCTGCTTCCGCATTATAAGCCGTTTCGGGTAGCAGAAACCTATAATATGCTTGCCACTCTTTTACCAGGCAGGATTGATATGGGACTTGGTCGTGCTCCTGGGGGATCTGCCGAAGCTACGATGGCATTATCCGATAATTTTCTGCAGAATGTTTACAAAATGCCTGAACTTGTTAAGGAACTGTTGCAGTTTCTTAGAGATGATTTTCCGACAGGTCATTTGTATACAAAGACCTCTGCTGCTCCTATCCCACAGATTTCGCCTGAACCATGGATTTTGGGAACAAGCGAAAAAAGTGCAAAACTTGCTGCAGAAAATGGTACTGCATACGCATTTGGTGAATTTATGAGTGAAAATGATGGAATGCAAAGTTTTCAGCAGTATCGAGAACACTTTCAATCAAAAGGAGTGCTTAAAGGGCCAAAAACAATCGTTGCGGTTTCGGCCATATGTGCAGAAACCGAGGAACATGCGAAAGAAATCGCTCTTAGCGAGACACTATGGAAAATTCAAAGTGGACATGGGGAAAGAAAACAGGTACCAAGTATAGAAGAGGTAAGGGAACATGTTTGGAGTGAAAAAGAAAAAGTACTGAAGGAAACAATGCATAAAAAACTGATAATTGGTACACCTTCTCAAGTGAAGTATCGGCTTTTAGAAATTCAGGAGGCCTATAAAGCAGATGAAATAATGATCATAACCATCACTCATAAGTTGGAGGATAGGTTGAATTCGTATCGATTGATCGCTAGGGAACTACTGAACAGTTAATTACTTCGAGCATTTTGTGTGCATTTTTTCTGCATTTTCTATATGATGGCTTTGCGTCCTTTTAATCATAAATAAGAGAAAGAAGTTGAAGATATGAATGCTGATCACCATGCAAAAAAACTTAGCGACATTTCTTATTCCGTTCTGGACCTAGCTTCTATTGTCGAGGGTGGTACAGTTTCGGGAGCTTTTAAAAATACAATCGAATTGGCTAAGCATGCGGAGCAATGGAATTACAACCGTTTCTGGGTTGCCGAACACCATAGCATGCCTGGGATCGCAAGTTCTGCAACATCAGTGCTGATAGGGTATGTTGCTGGAAGGACAGAAAGAATTCGCGTGGGTTCAGGAGGCATAATGCTACCTAATCACGCACCACTGGTTATCGCAGAACAATTTGGAACATTGGAAGCAATGTATCCTGGTAGAATAGATTTGGGACTTGGTCGTGCTCCAGGAAGCGACCAATTTACTGCCATGGCACTCCGGGGCGATGTGCGAAATAACGGTCAGGATTTCCCTGAACAATTGGCACAGCTACGGAGTTATTTAGATGCAGATTCAAAACATAATCGAGTCCGTGCCATCCCTGGTGAGGGACAGGACATCCCGATTTGGCTGCTTGGGTCTAGTGGCTTCAGTGCAGCATTATCAGCACAGCTGGGTCTGCCATTTTCTTTTGCAAGCCATTTTTCCCCTGAAAATACTCAACCAGCTTTAGCTCGTTATCGCAATAATTTCCAGCCATCAGAAGTTCTGGATAAACCGTACGTGATGGTAGGTATCAATGTATTTGCAGCTGATACTAGGGAAGAAGCTCAAAGGATTGCTACATCTTATCAACAGCAGTTTTTGAATTTGATACGAAATACACCTGGACAGTTGGCGCCGCCAGTTGATACGATGGAAGGCATTTGGACAGAATATGAAAAGTCCATTGTCATGAAACAGCTGAACGCTTCCATCATAGGAAACCATGAAGAGGTAAAAGAACAGCTGCAGACCTTTTTAGATGAAACACAGGCGGATGAAATGATAATAAACTCTGCCATATATGATCAGGATGCACGCCTTCGTTCTTATGAAATCATTGCAGAAGTTACTGGAATGAAATAAGTGTCAATGAGCTTGCAGATGATGTATCTGCAAGCTTTTTTATAAAATACATAACGATAGACCTATAAAAAAGGCAGGAGAGAAGAATGAAACGAGAAGATCCTATATCCTTAATATTTCACTTCACTGATAAACAAGGTGACAGCAAACCGCTATATTTTACGAACCCGAAAGAAGTGTGTATTGCCGAATCAATCGATGAAGTCCTTCCTCAATTTCAAAAAGTCCAGGAAGCGATTGAGCAGGGGCATTATGCAGCAGGATTTGTTTCGTATGAAGCGGCACCTGCTTTTGAAAAGTCTTTTAAAGTAAAAAACGGAGCCACAATGCCTTTATTATGGTTCGGGATTTTTGAGAAACCGGAGGAATTACCGGAAAAAATGCCCGGTACTTTTCAATTGGCTGATTGGAAATCCGAAACGGATTCAAAAACCTATCATTCAGGATTTGAAAAGATAAAGTCCGAAATCGAGATAGGGAATACGTATCAGGTGAATTATACGATGCGTTTGCAATCCATGTTCAAAGGGGACGATTTTTCTTTTTTCGAACGCTTAAAGAGAGCACAACGATCGAACTATAGTGCTTATTTGAACGTGGGAACACATCGAATACTCTCAGCTTCCCCCGAGTTATTTTTCCGTTGGGAAGATGATCAGCTAATTACCCGACCTATGAAAGGAACGGTGAAGCGGGGAACGACACTAAAAATGGATCAGGTTAATGCAGACTGGTTAGCAGCCTCGGAAAAGAATCAAGCTGAGAACTATATGATTGTTGACCTGCTCAGAAATGACCTGGGGATGATTGCAGAACAAGGAAGCGTAGAGGTTCCACAACTTAAGGAAATTGAAAAATACCCGACCGTTTGGCAGATGACATCCACAATAACAGCCAAAACAAAACCAGAAACAACAATCATTGATATATTCAAGGCACTTTTTCCATGTGGATCCATTACAGGGGCACCTAAAATAAAAACGATGGAAATCATCTCTGAAATAGAGAATTCACCACGTGAAGTGTATTGCGGTGCAATTGGATTCATCACTCCGGAGTCCGAAGCTGTTTTTAATGTGCCGATTCGTACGGTTGTAATTGAAAAGGAGACAGGTAAAGCTGAGTATGGAGTAGGCGGTGGAATCACTTGGGATTCTGAGCTATTGGAGGAATATGACGAAGCCTTTTTAAAGGCCAAATTATTGACGGTGGAAAGGCCCACTTTTGAACTTTTGGAATCGATGAAGCTCAGCGATGGCGAATATGATTTGTTGAATGATCATATCGATCGAATGAAACAATCTGCTGATTACTTCAATTATCGGTTCCCTGAATGGAATCTTAGAGATCAACTGCAAAAGTATGCGGATTTAAATCAAGGAACCGTGCAAAAAGTAAGGATATTACTTAGTGATAACGGGGATTTTGAAATATCCGGACAAGCAATCAATCCCCTCGATTCTGAATTAAAGGTGATTGTGGCTGAAACTCCCATATCAAGTGGAAATCCATTTCTTTTTCATAAGACGACGAATCGTGAAGTTTATGAAAGTTTTCAAAAGAATCATCCTGACTTCTATGACGTTCTGCTTTGGAATGAAGAAGGATACATCACGGAATTCACGAATGGAAATGTTGTGGTGAAGATAAATGGGGACCTTTATACCCCTCCAATTGAATCAGGTCTACTTGCTGGCACTTTTCGTTGCGACTTAATAAGGAAGAAGGAAATCAAGGAAAAACTAATTTCAAAGGCTGATCTTAATATGGCTGAGGAAATTTGGTTTATTAATAGTGTGCGGGGGAGATTAAAAGTACATTTAATATTATAAATGGATATGTATGGCTGAAAAAAGAATAGTTTGACCTGCATAGCAATTTGTTGAGTTATAGTTGATAATGAATGCTCAAAAAATTGCAGGTTTATCGATGATGGAGTGGAAGGATAGATATCCATTACTAAAAAGACGTATGGTGATGGATGAAGTCTTCTTGATGAATCCAGATTACGCATCTGATCAGGAAAACACAGTCGTTCAAAAGGAACAGGTTAAAGCGGCTGAAGGGGATCATTGATTCACCATTTGCAGAGATTCCTTCCATGCAAAAAAAGGCCTTCGGAACTAGTTTCAAAATTGATGACCCTCATTCTAAGCGGCAGCTATACCATTCAGGATAATAGGTTATTTGAACTGCTAAAAATGGCTGAGACAGTGGGGGATTATTTAGAGCCATCTGCTCTCGCAGGAGCATTTGTTCCCGTCCAACTTTTGTCACGTTTGGAAGGTAGGAATTATCTTATGGATCAAAAACCGCTGGATAAAATGAACCAGTCCACTCCTATCATTTGGGCGACAGGCGGCAGCATGATGCCAAAAGATATGATGGAACAATATTTATCTAAAAAAATGTCCACAGTGGTGATATTCTTAGTTTAAAGACAAAAGGGTTTTGGAATGGTCTCATTCCGAAACCCTTTTGATTTTTATTGGATTTGAAGCAGGCTGGAATGAATAAGTAAACTGTTTTGTACGTTCGTCTTTGTCGCACTTACTTATCAAAACTTTTCTTGGAGAGATTGACTTTTTCGTGGTCTTTACGGTCTTCGTTCATCTCATTTTGGAGTTCTTGATAAGCACGCGTTTCTTCCGCACAATCCTCTTTTCAAATTTACGTTTATTTCATTCTCCTTCACTTGTGTGGAATCAACAAAACGTGTTTCTGTACCGATTTACTGAATCTCTTTAGTGATCTTTAAAGCGACGCTCGTAGTTTTTAAAGAAGAGATCCTTTATCATGAAAGACGTAACTAAAACCAGCGATAGGCTTTGTTCGTATATTTCTCCTCAATGGCCTTACGTATCGAGCGAATACAGAAAATATATGGAATGAAGTTCGTTTAACTAAAATAACAGGATTAAAACAAAGTGTATTGGAACGGGTGTACACGACTCCTTTGGGAAAAGCGCGTTAAAGGGGAGACCCCACAGCCGCAAAGGCGCCATGGAGGCTGCCGGGACCGCCCATGGAAAAAGCGTGTGCCTGTAGTGAAAATCAACGTTCAAATTGTACAAACCAAAAAACCGTAGACAAGCTCGATTTTCAGCGAGTTTGTCTACAGTCTGAGAAGATCACTGTCGTGAACCTTTTGTTCCTTATAAACCCCATGCGTTCAATAAAAGGTGAATCGCTTTTTCCAATTCAGCTTCTGGGATCCCTGCAAAGCCCAATATGATTTTTGGAGGATGTTCGTCAAACTTTTCAATTGAATATGAGGATAATCCATAAATTTTAATATGGTGTTCGTTTGCCTTTTGAATGAGTGTTTGCTCATCCATGCCGTTCTTCACGATCAGGACGATATGTAATCCTGACCGCTCACCAATGATGGATATTTGTGAATGGGGCTTAAACAAATCGATCACTTTATCCAATTTGCGCCGGTATACTTTCCGCATCCGGTTTAAATGCTTTTCGAAATCCCCTTCCTTCATGAACTGTGTCAATACATGTTGATCAATCCTAGAAACGGTAGAATGGTAAAAAGATAATTCCTGTTGATGCCTTTGTAACAACGGAGCGGGAAGAACCATATAACTGATCCGAATGGAAGGCATCAATGATTTGGAGAATGATCCTAAGTAAACCACCTTTTCTCCAGCATCCATACTTTGTAAGGAAGGAATCGTTTTTCCACTATAACGAAATTCGCTATCATAATCGTCTTCGATTATATAGCGGTTTGCTGCACCTTGAGCCCAGTTCAACAATCGCGTCCTTCTGTTAACGGAAAGGATCGTCCCATAGGGAAAGTGATGGGAAGGCGTGACATATACTACGTCGATATTGGAATCTTCAATTGGGTTGACCTTTACGCCTTCCTCATCAATTTGCAGGGGATGGACTTCATTTGGGTAGCTGCGTAAAATCCTGTGTATCAAGTGATAACCAGGATCTTCTACACCATATATCGTATTTTTATCGAAAAGAAGGACTAGCTGCTGCAATAAAATTTCCATTCCTGCGCCAATGATGATCTGTTCAGGTACACATTGAACACCACGTGCATGATACAAATAATGCGCAATTTCACACCGCAATTCATATTCCCCTTGGGAATCCCCCAGTAAAAGCAACTCTTGATGTGATTCATCGATTTTATTTTTTGTATATTTTCGCCATTTTTCAAATGGGAAGTTTTCCGTGTCAATTTGGCTGGGATGAAAATGGTACAGCAATTCCCCTTCATTATCCCTCATTTGTTCCAAGGAAACTTGGTTCGTTTGCGTATACTCTAAATCTTCGTACGTTTGAATATAGTACCCTTTTCTTGGTATGACTTCAACATATCCTTCAGCAGTTAACTGTTCATATGCAGTTTCGACAGTATTTTGACTGATCTGAAGGAACTCTGCCAATTTACGTTTTGAAGGCAGTTTTGTACCAAAAAGAAGACGGCCATCAATAATCTCTTTTTTAATATGTGAATATAATTGTTCGTACAAAGGTACATCACTAAACCGATTTAAATCGCATGAAAGCATATTCATTTTGTTTCCACCTTTTTAGATAAAATAACCTGAACCCATTAAATTAATTAAAACTGACACTTTCAATGCGGTCAACATTTTTTTATACTAAGCCTAACAAATCAAAAAAATGCAAATATTAGGGGGAAGAGAAATGGAAAAATTATTAGGAACTGACACAGTAAAAAGAGGAATGGCACAAATGCAAAAAGGTGGCGTAATTATGGACGTCATTAATGCCGAACAAGCAAAAATCGCTGAAGCATCTGGTGCTGTTGCAGTCATGGCATTAGAAAGGGTACCTTCTGATATTCGTGCAGCTGGTGGTGTAGCAAGAATGGCAGATCCTCGAATCGTTGAGGAAGTAATGAATGCTGTTTCCATTCCTGTCATGGCAAAAGGAAGGATTGGTCATATCGTTGAAGCCAGGATTCTGGAATCAATGGGGGTTGATTATATTGACGAAAGCGAAGTGCTGACGCCTGCTGATGAAGAATATCATTTGTTAAAAAGCGATTTCACAGTACCTTTCGTTTGTGGATGCCGTGACTTAGGCGAAGCTGCACGCCGGATTGGCGAAGGAGCATCAATGCTTCGTACAAAAGGAGAACCTGGAACGGGAAATATTGTGGAAGCTGTGCGACATATGAGAAAGGTTTTGTCCCAAATTCGTAAAGTGAGCGTAATGAGTGACGATGAATTAATGACAGAAGCAAAAATCTTAGGTGCTCCTTATGAGATTCTAAGAGAAATCAAACGGACAGGTAAATTGCCGGTAGTTAACTTTGCAGCTGGCGGAATTGCCACTCCTGCAGATGCAGCACTGATGATGGAATTGGGAGCAGATGGCGTATTTGTCGGATCTGGTATATTTAAATCTGAAAATCCAGAAAAATTCGCATCCGCAATCGTTCAAGCAACTACATATTTCACTGATTATGAATTGATAGGCCGATTGTCAAAAGAGTTGGGCAGTGCAATGAAAGGAATTGATATTTCCAAACTGGCTCCAGCAGAACGGATGCAGGAACGTGGTTGGTAATATGTTAACGATCGGTGTTTTGGGATTACAGGGTGCAGTTGAAGAACACTTGAACCAAATCAAAGCTGCTGGTGAACAAGCAATCATAGTAAAAAAACCAGAACAGTTGGAAGAAATCGATGGCTTAATCATTCCAGGCGGAGAAAGCACTACGATGAGAAAGCTAATGGATCGATACGGATTTATGGAACCAATCAAAACTTTCTTCGAAGATAAAAAACCTATTTTCGGTACATGTGCGGGGATGGTATTGGCGGCCAATCAATTGACTGGTGATGAGGAGGCCTATCTTGAACTAATGGACATTTCCGTGAAAAGGAACGGATTTGGACGTCAACGGGATAGTTTCGAAGCCGATCTCTCAATCAAAGGATTGGATGAACCATTTAAAGCTGTTTTCATCCGAGCGCCATTCGCGGAGGATATTGGAGAAGATGTAGAGATATTGGCAGTTTATGAAGAGAATGTTGTGGCCGCGAGACAAGAACATGTCCTGGTTAGTGCGTTTCATCCAGAATTAACAGGGGATGATCGTATTATGCAACTTTTTATTCAAATGGTAAAGACATCTATAAATAAAGCTGAATTGAAAACCTGCTAAACATCATCAAGCTGTCCTATTATTAGGACAGCTTTTGTATGCTCCTTTCCAAAAAGGGAACGAAATCATATTGCTTGAATTTACCATTCGATAAATCTATACTAAATAAGTGAGTGGTCACTCACATCTTTAGTTTTGAACATTGAAGAGGACCATGTCGTTGTTGCATATATTAATGAAAAGATGGAGCAGGATGCTCGTTTCAATCAAGGTTATAAAGAATGCAAGAGATATGCGCGGTATATTAATGTGACCTTAAGCGATCAGTTGAAGTGTAGTCATGGTTGAGGATGGCTAGGCATTTTATACATGATTTTTTAGAAAAGAAATCATTTCATAGACACTGTTTTCTACAAATGGGATTTCTCAATGATCAAAGGTAATAATGACTGTTAAATACCATCTAAGAATAATGAAAAAATGATGGGTGAAACAGTTTTATCTTTTTAAAAGAAGGTTGATATTTTTGAAAAAAGGGCAGCAAACTAAAGAACGAATCATGAATGTAGCCCGGACTCTTTTTGCCACTAAAGGTTTTGATATGACCAGGACGAATGAAATTGCCTCTGCTTGCAATGTTTCCGAAGCTACTATTTACAAATATTTTGTTAGTAAAAAAGATTTACTTTTGGCTACAATTACACCTAATGAAAAAGAAGAGTCTGAAGAAGGGATTAGCCATCTATCTACAGATGATCTTATGGAGAATCATGTTTCCACAATGATAAAGAAAATTCTTGAAAATAAAGAACAGTTTTCAATATTATTCAGGGAAACACAACTCGATCAAGATATTTCAAAACAATATATTGAACAAATTTTTAAGCCGAATGCCAAACATATTGAAATACAGAAGAGAATAGATAGAGGAGAGATACAATATATCTCTGATATCACCCTATTTAATGTTGGGATTATTTCTTTTACATTGGCATTATCTACTCATAATGAGATACATCACCAGAAAAAGGAACCATATTTTAGTTCTGAAAGAATCAATAGCATTGCCCAGCTTTTAGTTTATGGTATTCACGGAAAATAAAATCATACATAATGAAACGGTCCTATTAAAGGCATGGGTATCATGCCACAAATAGGACCGTTTTTTCGATTAGGTAGCAATCAAGCAAGCTGATGAACTGGTGAATCCGTGCCAATATCAATAAACTGGAGTTTAAGATTTGACATATATTTTTCAGACTATTACGATAAATGCATGCTTCATGAAAAGCTATTTCGAGGATTCGTATCAGGATATCATGTAAAATAGGGGGATAAATATGAGCGATATCGTAATTTTATCAGGAAGCCCAGCGATTCCATCAAGAACGGACATTTCACTAAAACATATTCAATCATTGGTTGAAAAAGAAGGATATACCTCGGCATATTACTCAATTACGGATTTTTCAGCTGATGATTTATTTCAAGGGCGATATAAGAGTGAAGATATTATAAAGCTCTCAGAAAAAATTCAAGAAGCTAGAGGTATCATTATTGGTTCACCGGTATATAAAGCATCTTACACAGGTGTGTTGAAAGCCTTGATTGATTTGCTGCCTGAAGGAGCTTTTAAGGGAAAGCCTGTGCTGCCAATTATGATTGGTGGAAGTAACAGGCATTTATTGGCAATTGACTTTGCGCTTAAACCATTAATTTCTATATTAAAAGGTGAGCCGTTGCAGGGCATCTATTTTGTAGATAAGGAAATTGATAAACAGGATCCGGAAAGCCCTATTAAGGACATGAATTTAGTTGATCGCGTTCAGAGTCAGGTTCAAGAATTTGTAGAAGCGATTCAGATAAGGAATATTTGAGTACTTATCCTTTGAATGATTGACAGAATTGTAAAATAGACTCATTTTTTTAGAGACTTTCTCTAAAAAAAAATGAGTCTATATTCATATGAAAAAGAACATATAATTACAAGTGGAATAATGTGTATAATAATAACAGTTCATCCATTTTATAAATCCAAGTTATTTTATAAGAAAACTCCATTGACAAGGAATAAATTTATGTTAATAT
>NZ_JBHXAS010000099.1:0-17395 GCF_042727425.1 Peribacillus sp. NPDC060253 | reverse complement strand
TCCTTAAGATCCACCAAAAAAAGCTCAGCCTGGTTGTATTGTTATCATCCATTATCGTCAAGGGGTTAATGGGTTAGACTCTATTTTTGAGTTTAGATTTTCGTAGTAGATGGTGGCGGCGAGGAGCGCCGCCATAGAAATTTCTTATGGAAATAAAGGGGCAGGTGACACAATAAAAAAAGTTTGTTGCACGGAGAGATAAATGATGAAAATAAAGAAAAAACCGTTCAGTTTTCTGAACGGAAACACATTTTAGGTGTGTTGTTAAAGTAATTTAAATTATGGCTTTTATACTAAAGTCCACTCAAAATATGCCAGTTGATTTTTGGAAAGCCTTCTGGAATCCTTTCAACTTTTTTATGGCGTAATCTATTAGATTTACAAGAGTTAGAAACCATAATGCAGCGAGCAAAGGTTCGGTATATCTGTACACTTTATAAATGATTAACTTTCTACATTTATCCTCCTTTGGTGAAGCAAAGAGAATTGTTTCGCTAGAAAAGTCGGTGAATATGGCATATCATTTTGTAGCCACGAAACGATTGTGCCTATTAATGCTGAGGTTTCATACCATATCAAAATGTCTTCCTTGACAATTTCAGTTTGAATATGGGATGACCTTCCGTTTTCCTCTATCTTAGTAACTATCCTCTCCCTTAAAAACATTGTTAAACGTTCTCTAAAGATGGGGACTTTCTTAGAAGCCAGTAGGTTCTTATAAAAATTCGAATGTTCAGCTATATGCTCAAGTAAATTTTCGACTATTTTCCAACTAATCTCATCAGAGGATGTCTGGTCCGTTGTTGTATTACTAAAAATCGTTGAAATGTCTTCAATCATATCGTCTGCCATTTTTTCCAACATATCTGGAATATCACGATAATGTAGATAAAAGGTAACACGATTGATGGTTGCTCTCTCTGCCAATCGATTAACCGTTATTTTTTGGAGATCCATTTCCTCAAGTAATTCAACAAATGCATTTTTAATTAATTGTCTTGTACGGAGTATGCGAGGGTCTGTGTGAAGCTTTTTCTTTTCCATCATAGTCTCTTTCCTTCCTCATCAAATCGTAAGCTACACTTCATAGTGTTACGTCGTATTTCTTCTCGATAAACAACATAAACCTTATTTTTGTGAATTAATATACACTTTTTGGAATTTTGTAGCTTGAAAACATGATAAATTGTAATTATAATCTCATTTATACATTGTAAATTATACAACACAGTGTAAATTTAATCTACGAAAGACCCGAGAGGATGTATGAAATTGAGTAAGAATGCAACAATCAAAAAGGGACCAATCATGTTTGTGTTGATAATAGGTGCTTTCCTTGCCACGTTTAATCAAACAATAATGAGCGTTGCCATACCGGAATTAATGAATGATTTTAATATTAAAGCTTCAACAGCTCAGTGGCTTACAACAGGTTATATGTTGGTGAATGGCGTTTTAATTCCTATTACAGCCTTTTTAATCCAGAGATTCTCCACTCGTCAATTGTTCCAAACTTCGATGATCATTTTTCTAGCCGGAACGATTGTTTCTGCAGTCGCAACCAATTTCCCTGTACTTCTGACTGGGCGGCTGATTCAAGCAGCCGGTGCTGGCATTATTATGCCTTTACTCATGAATGTTGTGTTATCCCTTTTCCCTCCAGAGAAGAGAGGATCTGCTATGGGCTACGTCGGGTTAGCGATTATTTTTGCGCCTGCAATTGGACCAACACTTACTGGTTATGTTATTGAGACATTTCCTTGGCAAGCCATGTTTTATGGCATGATTCCGTTTACAGTTATTGTTATCATCTGCGGTTTTATTTATCTGAAAAATGTATCAGAACCTGTTCATTCCAAGGTAGACTTTATTAGTGTAGCCCTTTCAACCATCGGATTTGGTGCTTTAATGTACGGCTTCAGCGAAGCCGGCAATGCTGGTTGGTCAAGTACAGAGGTAGTTGTTTCTCTAGTTGTAGGAATCCTGGCCCTTGTCCTGTTTACGTGGCGGCAGCTGATCTCCAAAAATCCGCTACTGAATCTCCGAGCCTTTAAATACAATATGTTTACCTTGACTACCCTTATAAGTATAGGTGTTACCATGATGATGTATGCAGATATGATGCTGCTTCCTCTGTATCTTCAAAATGCCCGCGGTTTTACTGCATTGGAGTCAGGTATACTGATGCTTCCAGGGGCACTCCTAATGGGGTTGCTAAGTCCTGCAGTTGGAAAGCTCTTCGACCGATTTGGAGCCAAATGGCTTACTATTATCGGTATAGCAATAATTATCATCTCAACCGTTGGCTTTATAGATTTGACTGACTCGACCAGCTATACGTTTCTCGTTGTGATGTCTACAGTCCGTCGGATTGGGATGGCTATGTTCCTTATGCCTATACAGACTGCAGGTTTAAATCAATTACCTTCAAGTCTTTATGCACACGGCACAGCTATTTCCAACACTATCAGACAAGTAGCCGGCGCGATAGGTACTGCCCTACTTGTGACAGTAATGACAAACAGTACAACGAATCATCTTCAGGACTTAGTGACGGGAGGAGCGCAGGGTGAAACACAACAACATATGGTTATGGAAGCTTCGATCCAGGGGATAAATGACGCATATTTTGTTATTCTTATCATCGGAATTTTTAGTTTATTGCTTTCCTTCTTTATCAAACGTGTTAAGAATGCTTCTGAAGGAAAACAACATAATTTTAAAGAAGCCAGTAAGAATTTAAGAGGCAAATCCACAATCTAAAGGATGTATAAATTATCCTAGTTGTAAACTAAGGAGGAAATTAGATGTTATATAAAACTTAAAGATTATCATCCTGATGGTTCTTTGAAAGGTATTTTTAGGTCAGCAAATAATTCCTTGGACAATATTTAAGCAAACGGATGACTCCCGTAAAGGGCACATTGAGAAAGGAAGGTTGTCATGAATAATTCAGATCAAAAATTACCAGAGAAATCAATATTGGACGTGTTTAGTGGTGAAAGTGGTGAAAGCCCATTTCCGATATTCGCTAAGATGCGGACAATGGGAGCCATTATTCCTATCCCGTCTCCGATTAGCGGAATGGATGGTCAGGCATGGATGGTTACGCGTATGGAAGAAGCAATGCAGGTGTTAAAAGATCATGCCCATTTTACTGTAGACGGGGGCTCCATCAATGGTAATAGTGATATCAGGCAAAACAATGCTGATCCATCCGCTCCCCCTACCTTCCTTAACGCAAAATCCATGCTTTCTGTCGATGAACCCGACCATCGACGGTTGCGCAGGTTGGTGTCCAAAGCCTTTACGCCTAAATATATGGAAAGCTTACGCCCTCGCGTCCAGGAAATTGCTGACGAATTACTTGATCAGGTACAAGATAAAGGCGAGATGGACCTTGTCAAGGACTATGCCT
Source organism: Peribacillus sp. NPDC060253 (assembly GCF_042727425.1). Classification (NCBI taxonomy): domain Bacteria; kingdom Bacillati; phylum Bacillota; class Bacilli; order Caryophanales; family Bacillaceae; genus Peribacillus; species Peribacillus sp. NPDC060253. The sequence goes on along the minus strand of NZ_JBHXAS010000099.1, from coordinate 13,977 downwards.
ATCCCTTACCAATCAACGTCATTTCTTACATGCTTGGGGTGCCTCAAGCAGACAAGGAACGGATTAGGGGCTGGTCTGAGGTCATAGCGCACGGTCTGGGCCTAGGAAGGAAAGATCCGGGGGTCGCATCGCAGAGCAGATACGAGCCTTCGGGGAATACATCGTGCAGCTTGTCGCTGACAAACGCCAGCATCCTGCTGATGACTTAATCAGCCAATTGGTTGCTATCGAAGAGGAGGGAGATCGACTCGACGAAGCAGAACTAATCTCGATGATCTCGCTTTTGATCTTTGCCGGCCATGAGACAACCTCGAATCTCATTGCCACCGGCACTTTGATGTTGCTGGATCATCCAGAGCAACTGAATATGGCAAAAGCCGACCTCAGTCTGGTTCCTGCAGCTGTGGAAGAACTGCTGCGCTTCAATGGGCCTGCCACAATCGCGGGACCGCGTTTTGCCACTGAAGATATCGAGCTAGCTGGGCAGCAAATCAAAAAAGGGGACATGGTCATTCCCATATTAAAATCAACGAATCGGGATGAGATACAGTTTACCGACCCAGAGGAGCTGGATATTACTCGTACAATGAAACGTCATCTCGCCTTTGGACATGGCATCCATATGTGTTTGGGAGTGCCACTAGCCCGTGTGGAAGGAGACGTTGCGTTTTCCACCCTGTTGAGACGCATGCCTAACCTACGCCTCAGCGTCCCTCGGGAGAATGTCAACTGGCACTTCACGCTGAGCTCACAAGGGTTAATCTCCCTGCCGGTTGCTTTTTAGTAGAGAGATAGAACTCCCTTCTTGACGGGGGGAAGTCCAGAAGGCCCTTATTTCCACTAAAGCCAAAACTACACTTACTAATGAAGAGCTGCTCCAATGATGGGCGGCTTTTTTTATGTCCTATTCAATAATAAAAGTAAACCAATCGTTTCTTATGGAACAAAAGGAGCGGATTAGTTTAAAATAGTACCTTCCATCTGTTTAATTGAGTGTCAGCTCATGTTATAATGATGAACTTAGGGTAATTACGACTTTTACTTATAATTGAACGGATGCCAAGAAAAGCCTCCGCACAGCGATAAAATATGGAGGTGTAAGAGAATGAATAAACGATGGACGATTGGTAAAATTAAAGAATTTATTGAGAAAAATTCGGAAAGTAAGTTGTTAACAACGGAATATCACGGATTTTCTCAAAAGTTACTATTTAAATGTGCATGTGGTAGCAACTTTGAAAAAACATTTACGAAATTTAAAAATAATAACCAACGTAAATGTGACGTATGCCAACCGCCACAAACGACACGATAACGTATAGCGAATAAACCAAGTGCCGATTTCTATTAAAGAGAAGTTGGCACTTTTTTTATTTTATAGGGAATAAAAGTGGATTTCACTAAAGGGGAGGTCTAGTCGAATATGCCCTCTTAAAACTTTTCGTTAATAATAAGGAGTAACTTTTTGATTATTTTTTTAAAGGGAGATTTTCTGTATTAGCTTAAGCTATTGAATAAAACATGGATCTTGTTCACTAACAGGTGGGTAAGCTAGCCAGGATATTTGTTGGAATAGCACGCAAAAACGAGACTTATTGTGCAGATAAAGTTCGACCTATAACTGAACTGGTTACATAGTTTTAAAGGGGAATTTTCTAATAGGATTCTCGAAGGTAACCTTCAAAAACTAATTTTCATAGATTTTTTCTTTTAACGAACATTGGCTTATTCGTAGGATTTCAAATATGTACGGAGTACCAGATTTCTTCAACAAAAGGGCACTGACCCATCAGGTTAGCATAACTTATTCACTTTGTTTCCACCTTGAATTATGTGTTTATAGTTATTATCGGTTTTTGGCTTATATCCTCATAGTCATAGGATTGTCTTTAACATTAATAGAACGGTATTTACTTGAAAAGCAACAAAAAAAGGAACTAAATGGGCCAGGTTTTACATTATTTTTAAGCATTTCATCCCTATTATGAGTTATATATTTTGTGTGATTATGAACAAAATGGTGCTTTACTTCATTTAGGGAGGGTTGCTAAAGCAACCTTTTTTATATGTAAACCAGAAGAATTTATTGAAAATAAACTTGTTGATTGTATAGACAAAATTGTTACTGACTATGTGCGGGATATAACCCATAATTGTTTTTCGGGGTGATGTGTGAAGGTTATAGTTGTTGCTGACATGGTAAAAAACTGATTCGTGGATAGAAATGGGAAAAGCACAAAATGCGAACCTTTTTACTCGTTTATTTCCCCAAATCTCATTTTTTCTTAATAATACAAAAAAGTACCCTATAAGTAGACCTTTTTTTAAATGTCTACTCTATAGGGTACATTTTATATATGTTTGTACTTTTTGAATATTACTTTGCCGAGTAATGAGTTACTTACAGTATTATTTTTGATAAATAACAATTCAAAATGTATATAGTGTTGTTACATGACTTGTTAGAGAATGGCTGTGGGATTTTTTAGACGAGCATCACTCTACACTTTTGCAGTACCGTTCATGGATCCAGGAGCGTTTTTCTGCCATATTGTAAGTGTTCTTCAATATGTCGAACTACTTCTTCCGCGTTGCCTTTTTCCAGGGCCCTTACAATTAATAAGTGTTCATCATATGTTTGCTTTAGGCGATCAATTTTTTTCTTTAATACTTCTTTTCCGTAAAATGTAAGTTTTTCTCTAATGCTTTTAAACATCTCAAACATTTGTTCATTTTTATTAAACTCCATTATTTTAAGATGGAACCTCATATCGTATTCAAGTGCTGAATAGGAATCTTCGTTTTTTATATACTCGTATTGCTGGTTTAAGATGTCATATAGTTCTTCGAGTTGGTGTTTTTCAATACTATGTGAAAGCTTTCGTAACGCAAATGTTTCAAGTGCAATTCGTATTTCATACACTTCATTGACTTGTTTTACAGAAATATCACATATATAGATACCTTGCTTTGGATGAATACGGACCAATCCATCATGTTCTAAACGCTGAAGGGCTGACCGAATGGGGGTCCTGCTCATTTCTAACTGTTCACTGAGATCCCCCTCTTTAACAAATTCTCCTGGCGATAACTCTCCGTCCATAAGTAGTTTCTTAATCATCTCATAAGCTCGATCTTTTAAAAATTGTCGTTTGGGTTGGTGTATGCTCATTTTATCTATCCTTTTAAAAAGTATTAATACTACATAATCGTATATAAAAATTAATCAACAATGAATTTCATTAACTTACTTTATTCTATCATATAAATCGTGCGATTAAATTCAGAATAGATTGACTAATAAGTTTATCTGTTGTATACATATAATATACAACATAAATACAACAAGTCACAAGAGGTATAAGGTAGTAATTGATAACGTTTACAAAGAAAGGATGAATGTAATGATAACGGTAAATTCTATAATTCCAAGACCAAAACTTGAAGAAGTAAAGCAATTGGGAACTATTTCACCAAGTGATTATGGGCATCATTTGAATTTCCAATTAATCAGTACTAAGAAAATCAAGCCTATATTCCCGATTGAAAACACATTTTCTGGTCCGGCAGTAACGGTCCGAATCCCTCCAAATGACGGTCTATTAGTTTATAAGGCACTGGATTTAGTACAGCCAGGTGATGTAGTTGTGATTGATATGAACGAAGAAGAGCGTTTTGCATGTTGGGGAGAAATTACAACAAGAGTTGCGATGGAAAAAGGAGCTATTGCTGCGATCATTAACGGGCCTGTTACCGACACTAAAATAATTAATAAATTGCAATTCACCGTGTTTTCTTACGCGATTTCACCTTTAACCACCAAAGTCTATAGTATTGATGGCGACGTAAACGTACCTGTATCCATTTCAGGATGCATCGTTAACCCTGGGGATATTATTGTTGGTAGTAATGATGGCTTGTTAGTTGTTCCACAAGAAGAAACATTAAGTTTTATTGAAATCGGCAAAAAGGAAGAAGAAGCAGATGAAAAACGACGTCAAGAGTTGCAAGCTTTAGGTGTTGAAAAATACCTTCGTCGATTCGATCCTCTTTGGGAAAAGATGTTAATCAATAATCAAAATTAACCGATTTACTAAAAATGCTTATTTCTTTCACCTAGGCTCCCTACATAATCCTGTTTTATACTTTTTTCAGTTATTAATTCTTATAAAGGAAGTGGATAAAAAGATGAAACAAGGGAACATCGAAAAACAGGTAGAATTAATCGACGAATCTCAAGGCAAGGAAAGAAAAATTGGATTACGTTGGGGCATGGGTTTGATTTTTTTTATTATAGGTTTGATAGCGTACATGGACCGAGCCAATCTATCTGTGGTCGCTAAACCGATGATGGATGCTCTAAATATGAACAAAGTTGAATTTGGACTTTTGTCTTCCCTCTTTTACGCAGGATACTGTATTGCTCAAATTCCAGGTGGGATGCTAGCAGAAAAATTCGGGTCAAGGAAGATCATTATAATAGCGATTACCTGGTGGTCTGCATTTACAGCACTTACAGCTGCCTCTACTTCTTACGTTGTATTATGCATTGTAAGGTTTCTGTTTGGTGTTGGTGAGGGTCCAATGTATCCAGCCAACGCTGTCTTCAATTCATACTGGTTCCAAAAACATGAAAAGGGACGAGCAGCAAGTGCTTTATTAGCTGGTTCTTTCTTCGGACCTGTTATAGCACCAGGGGTTTCAGTGGCTATCTTGCTGCTTTTTGGATGGCAAGGCGTTTTCTATAGTTTCGCTATTCTTGGCATTGGGATTGGCTTAGTTTGGTATATTGTAGGGCGTGATAAACCAGAAAATCATCCTTGGATTTCTGAAAAAGAAAAAGTGCTTATTTGTGAAAATCGAAGCATCACCGGAACAGTAAAAAAGACCGCCCCGTGGAAGATTTATCTAAGAAACATCCGATTTTGGGCAGTTGGGATACAATACTTTGTCGTCATCTATATGAACACCTTCTTTTTAACATGGTTACCTACTTATTTAATGGAAGCACGAAATTTCTCATTAAAAGAAATGGGGGTAGCGGCAAGTTTCCCTTGGCTGGCCATTTGTTTCACTGTTCTTGCTGGAGGCGCCTTATCGGATATCATCTTACAAAGAACAAACTCACGAATGAAAGCTCGAGGTAGTCTAGCCTTGATCGGATTCATTTTTTTCATTATAGGATTGTATTTCGCTGCCTATTCCACAAGTCCTTGGATGAACGTTGTCTGGTTGACACTAGCACTTGGCGCTCTTGGGCTGCCAATCGTTACTTCTTGGGCAACCGCAAACGATTTAGGTCAAGAATTCGCAGGGTCTGTCAGTGGTTGGATGAACCTTTGGGGAAGCATTGGAGGAATAACATCTCCAATTATCTGCGGATGGTTAGCGCAGGAAATGGGTTGGAATACAACCCTATTAATCAACATCATCCCTATCGGACTTGCTATTTTCTTATGGTTTCTCATCAAACCTGATCGTCCATTAATTCCGGCTGAAAATTAGAAACACTATGTAAGATCAAAAATAATAAAAAAAGGTGATAGGACAAATGGAAATTACGATAAATAAAAGCGTCTCAACCATCAAGATTCCCGGAATACGGACATTTTCCAATATGGTGATCCATAATACAGATGCGATCAATCTTACTCTTGGTCAGCCAGATTTCCCAACACCTGAACATATAAAAGAAGCTGCAATAACAGCGATTAGACAAGACCATACAGCCTATACACATAACGCGGGCCTATTGAGCCTTCGGAAGGCTGCCGCAGATTATGTATTCCAAAAGTATAATCTCACCTACAATCCTGAGGATGAAATCATTGTAACAAATGGTGCAACTGAAGCCATTGATAGTGCGTTCCGAACCATTTTACAAGCAGGGGATGAAGTCATTCTTCCCTCGCCAATTTATCCTGGATACGAACCGTTAATTACATTATGCGGAGCAGTTCCGGTTTACGTTGATACGTCAAAAAATTCTTTCAAAATGAATGCTGAAATGATTAAGAATAAACTAACGGAACGAACACGCTGCATTGTTCTTTGCTCACCTTCAAATCCTACCGGAAGGATGTTAAGTGAAGAAGATATCGTTGAAATTGCTAATGTACTTAGAAATAAAAACATCTTTGTTGTTTCAGACGAAATCTACAGTGAACTGTATTATGATAAAAAGCATTGTTCAATTGCCTCTATTCCAGGTATGAGGGAGAAAACTATCGTCATTAACGGAATTGCAAAATCCCATTCTATGACAGGTTGGAGAATTGGTTTTACTTTTTCGCCTTCCTATTTATCTAGCCAAATGTTAAAAGTCCATCTTTATAATTCAGTTTGTGCCAGCACAATTAGCCAATATGCGGCAATCGAAGCTTTAACCAAAGGGAAGGATGATCCAAGTCAGATGGTTGAAGAGTATCGAAAAAGGAGAGAGTACGTCTGCAAAAGGCTTACCGAGATGGGATTAGATGTGGTCAAACCAGATGGTGCCTTTTACGTTTTTCCTTCTATAAAAAGTACAAAGATGAAATCGTTTGATTTTGCGCTGAAGCTACTCCAAGAGACAAGTGTTGCAGTTGTTCCTGGCGATGCGTTTTCAGAGTTTGGAGAAGGGTATGTAAGGATTTCTTATGCGGCTTCTATCGAAACGCTTAAAGAAGGATTAAACAGAATGGAGCAATTTGTTCATTCAATAAAGCGTAAACAGTTAGCAACTAATAAATAAAAACATTTATTAAGGGAGATAACAATCATGTACAACAAAATTTACAACATGACAATGCCAGAAAAAGTAGAAACGCTTACACGTGCTCTTGTAAGTATTAACAGCATTAACGGAACAATTGGCGAGGTGGAAGTGGCTAACTTTGTAAAAGAAACTCTTCTAGGCTTTCCGTATTTTCAACAAAACCCATCTCAAGTATGGGAACAGCCGGTTCCAAACGATATACTAGGCCGGAAAAATATTTTTGCTTTAGTCAAAGGGAAAACAGAGACAAAAGATACAATTATTTACCATTCTCATTTGGATACGGTTGGTATTGAAGATTATAGCAACATGAAAAAAGATGCGATGAATCCCGATGCGTTAGAGGATTTTTTCAAAATGTATGCATTTGACAATGATGTACAAAAAGATGCTCAATCAGGAGAGTGGCTGTTTGGAAGAGGATCCGTTGATATGCAAAGCGGGATCGCAATACATATTGCAAATGTTCTCCACTTTTCCGAACATCCCGAAGAATTGACGGGTAATATCCTGTTAATGGTGAACCCTGATGAAGAAAGCCAGCATAAGGGAGTGATATCTGCCATTGCTGAGTTGAATAGATTGAAAGAGGAGCAAGGATTGTCTTATACAGTAGCCATTAATGATGATTTTATTACTCCTTTATATGATAATGACCCTCACCGCTATATTTATACGGGAGCAGCAGGAAAGCTTCTGCCGAGTTTCTATATTTATGGTCGCGAGGCCCATGTAGGTGAAACGTTATCCGGTATTGATCCAAACTTTATTGCGGCTGAGATAACGCGCCGTGTCCATAATAACCTAGATCTAGCCGAAAATATTGACGGTGAATTGGTTCTCCCACCTTCTTGTTTGTATCAACGCGATACAAAAGAATTTTACAATGTTCAAACCGCTACTAGTAGCTACCTCTATTTTAACTACTTTGTTTATAAAGCGACGACGAAGGAAGTCATGGATAAGTTAACTGCTGTTGCATTTGAGGCCTGCAGGGAAACAGAACATGTCCTATTCAAGCATTACAATGATTTTCTCATGCGCACAGGGTTGCCACCTAAAACACTATCCTGGAATATTGAAGTAACGAGTTTGGCAGATTATGTGGATGAGTTGGAAAAGATGGGGATTAATACAGCGGAAAGAATGAAGAAAGTGTTTAATGAGAATGAAAATTTAGAGCCAAGAATGCTTTGCTTCAAAATTGTCGAAGCCTTACAAGAACTTGATCCGAATAAAAAGCCGCGGGTTATCATCTTTTTCGCGCCACCTTATCTTCCACACAACTATTTAAATCAAGATAATGAGAGGGACGCTAATCTGGAAAATGCGCTAAAAGAAGTATTAGATGAAGTAGCAAAAGAAACTGACGAAAAGTTTGCAGTAAAAAAGTTCTTCCCCTATTTGGCAGATGGAAGCTTTTTATCATTGCACGAAACCGACGAGGACATCCTGTCGTTATTAAAAAATTTCCCAGAATGGGAGTCCATTTATCCTTTGCCTATAAAGGACATTCGTAATCTGAATATTCCGTCTATCAATATCGGAGTATATGGAAAAGACGCTCATAAATGGACAGAACGCGTTTATAAACCTTATACTTTTGGCGTTTTACCCGGACTTTTAAGAAATGTAACGCTTAAGTTATTAACAAAAAAAGAGGGAATTTTCAGCAAATAGGCCCGGTAATGTAATGGCTTCAAAAGATAGGAAGGAGAATGAATCTCTTATTCCTTCCTATCTTCCCTAATAATTTGATGTTATTAAGCATATGTGTTTATAAAAACAGCTATCGTTAGAGTAGTTTACTATATTTCGAGGCTATTGCAAAAGTAGAAAAAAACTCCTTTCCTAGAAATGTCTACGAAAGGAGGAATTAATTTTCTTAATATTTTAATGTTTGGTTTTATTAATGATATAAGAAAGAGTGATAAAAAATGGGAATGATACACAAGGAAAACGATGAATTAAAACGTACGATGAAAAGCAGACATTTGTTCATGATTGCACTTGGTGGTGTCATTGGAACTGGATTATTTCTTGGGTCAGGATTTACAATTAGTCAGGCAGGACCCGGAGGAGCCGTTCTTGCTTATGTACTAGGTGGGTTTCTTATGTACCTTGTTATGCTTTGTCTTGGTGAATTAACAGTAGCTATGCCAAATTCGGGCTCTTTTCAAGCATATGCTACGAAATATATTAGTCCTTCAACCGGATTTACGATTGGTTGGCTTTACTGGTTAAGTTGGGCGAATACCATTGGATTAGAATTTACATCTGCAGGTATTCTTATGCAGCGGTGGTTTCCGGAAGTTCCTGTTTGGATTTGGTGTATGGTATTCGGAATTATTATATTCTCGATCAATGCATTGTCCACTCGTAGCTTTGCAGAAACAGAATTTTGGTTTTCTAGCATTAAGGTGACAGCTATTGTTCTCTTTATTATCCTTGGGGGGGCAGCTATGTTTGGTTTCCTTAACTTAAAAGGTGATGAATCTGCCCCATTTTTTTCGAATTTCACAGGTGACGGTGGCCTCTTCCCAAATGGGATTCTCGCCATATTCTTAACAATGGTTACTGTGAACTATTCTTTCCAGGGAACTGAGCTCATTGGTATAGCTGCTGGAGAAAGTGAAAATCCAGACAAGACACTTCCTCGCTCCATTCGAAATATCATTTGGCGTACCATGTTTTTCTTTGTTTTGGCGATGTTTGTACTTGTTGCACTAATACCGTGGAAAACTGCGGGATTGGTTGAAAGTCCGTTTGTTTCCGTATTTGACATGATTGGAATTCCATATGCTTCAGATATTATGAATTTTGTTATCCTTACCGCTGTTCTATCAGTAGCAAATTCAGGACTGTATGCAGCATCAAGAATGCTCTGGTCACTTTCTAAAACTGAAATGGCCCCATCGATGGTAGGTAAATTATCTTCAAAAGGTATTCCGTTGAATGCACTGATTATCACTATATCGATATCGGCCCTCTCACTTCTTACTAGTGTCGTGGCTGCAGAAACTGTCTATGTATGGCTTATTTCTATTTCTGGTGTGATTACCATTGTCGTATGGATGTCTATTTGTGCATCACAGTTCTTTTTTAGAAAAAGGTTTATAGCAGAAGGTGGAGATGTAAAGGATTTGAAATTTAGAACGCCTCTTTATCCACTCGTTCCGATTCTAGGATTCGTGTCATACGGTATTGTACTAATTAGCCTTATTTTTATTCCTAATCAAAGACTAGGGCTATACTGTGGTATACCTTTCATGGTGGCCTGTTACATTTATTATCACCTAATAATAAAGAAGAAAAATAGGCACAAAAGTGGTGAACACAATGAAATTGGAAAAGCACAATGATTTCTTTGTGGAGTATCCGGTATGCCCTACAACCATTTTATTAATAGCATCTTAAAGGACACTTTTACAGACTTTAAATAAATTACTACTAACATTTTGATTAGATCATTAGGTCCTAGGTAAAGAAGATGTTTAGACATTTTTAGTCTAAACATCTTCTTTTAATCTTTTTATTTTTCACATCTAGAGAGGATAAAAAATAACGCATACGAAAGTTCCGATACGCAAAGGAAAGCTAACTATCGAATGAAATAGTCAAGCCGTTGTTTATCTCTTTATATGAGAAAGCGCAGAACTTGTTTGCTATCTATAAAAAAATGGAATAATACGCATAATTGTTTTGCGTTTAAACAAAGTTTGCTTAAGTAAAAAATTGAATATAAAGGAATTAAATCTGGCGTTTCGACTCTATTAATAAAATTTGGATTTGATTCTCCTTTAAGTAACTTATCTCACATTTAATCAAACATCTTCTTTTTGTGCAAAATCATTTTGCTCTCATTATACTAAAATTAATCGGTGCAAAAATATTTTGCGATTTTTAGTCCTTAAATCCTTTAATGCTAAGAGTTACCTTATGAAAGGAAGTTGGCACGATAGTTGCATTATAGATTGATGAAGAGTTAAAAACTTAGGAGGTAAAACATATATGTCCTTAATCCAATACTCATGAACCATTTGCAGATATTAAGTAAGGAGAAAATACAATAGACTATCAAGAAGCACATTCTTCTATATAAAATCGAACTCGGTAAGGAATATTTGCGTGTTATAGGAGAAGAGTTTGATTGGGAGATGGGCAAAATTCTAAGGTGCTACATTAATAAACAGAGATAGGAAAACAAGGGATAAGGTTAATTGCAAAGAATTTGAACAGGTGATCTGAGTTTATTTCGTTCCACACAAACAGTCATAAAAGAAGCGATAAAAAAATTAGGTTATTCAGAGGGATTTTTTGAACTATTAAAAGAGCCGATGCGCATGATGACCGTTCGTATACCGGTCAAAATGGTGAATAACGATAATATATACAGTACAGGTGGTGTCATGGTTTCTTACTTTGAATGGGTACAAAATACGTAAGGATATTATTGGCTAGAGAAAGAAGTGGCTGAAAAATTACGCAAAGTAATGGTCAATTCTTTTTGAAATATTTATCAAACAACACTGAGACATCAAGTCGATATGCGTTTAGCAGCCTATATGGTGGGAATTAGAAATCCGGCTGAATCTTCTCGTTTCCTGGGCTGGATATAAAATGTAATATTTTCTATCATTCTATGGAAAAACAGATTTAAAAAACTTTTTATTGGAGGCATTTTATGTGGGTAATCACTGTTCATTCCAGGAATAACGTTAAAATATTTGAGTTTGACACTGAAAAAGAAGCTAAAGAAACTTTCAGGGGAATTAAAGGGTGTAAAATCCTAACAGAAGTAATTTATTTTAATGATTATGATTTAGTTGAATCGTAAATAGTTAGAATCTTTAGTTAATTTTAACTTTTTACATTCCTTCTGAAGATAGTCAGGAGTATATAAATCTAGACGTACACTAGAACCTTGTTCAATATCAAATTGAATTGATATGAACAAGACAGTTCACTATTATGTAGGATTGAGTAATTATTTCGAATGGATATAAAGAAGTTTATATATTATAGGGAGATATGTTTATGGAAGCTAAATACTGCAAAGAATCAAGAGTTATAAGAACAAGCCGTGTGTTTCCAAATGATGTGAATAATCATAATACGTTATTTGGTGGTCGTTTGATGAGTCAATTGGATCAAGTATCCTCTACTTCTGCAGCACGTCATAGTCGTAGGGAATGTGTAACTGCATCAACAGATTCTGTTGATTTTTTACATCCAGTACGAACAACAGATGCAGTCTGCTTTGAATCTTATGTAACTTGGACAGGTACCTCGTCAATGGAAGTTTTTGTGAAAATTATTGCAGAAGACTTAAAAAGCGGTAAACGTAAGATCGCAGCAACTGCACTATTAACATTTGTAGCACTTGATCAACATAACCGGCCAACACGTGTTCCACAAGTCATTCCTGAAACAGAAGAAGAGAGAAAATTACATGAAACCGCACCAGATCGAGCAGGAAAGCGTAAGGAAAGGAAACAAAAAAGTAAGGAGATGGCTGCATTTTTAACTACTAATTATCCCGGGGAGCAATATAGCTCACGTTAAGCTTGGATTGAACTAAAACCTATTCAATGAAACATATCAAAGAAAAAGGACAATTATATGTTTCATGTCATTGGAAAAAAACTAAGCAAAATTTAAAACGACCGTTAAGTTTACTTCACTTTGCGGTCGTTTTATGTTTGAGATGCTCATGTCAGAAACGTTCAAATGCCTACTCATTCTGTGTTATTAAAGAATGATAAGAAACCAAAAACTCATCGAAAGGGAGGAAACTGCGAAAATCTTAACAAGTTTCTAGAACGAAGTTATGAATTCCGCAAAAAAATACTTTTCTCTCATTATAGGGGTACTACTACCTAGCCCCTAGACCAAAGCCTTTTCTTCTTCAACTAAAGGATGCGTTAGCTGAAGATCAGAGCTGTCTTTAAGGCAGCTTTTTCCTTATGCAACTAACGGGGCAGGATAGTTGCATAAAGAAGTTTCCATTTTTTACACAAATAAAAAGGTGTCAAATGGTATGATTGAAACAGAAATTGTACAGAACTTAATTTTTAGGGGGAAATATATTCTTGAAAATGATTAGAATTATCTTAGCAATAATTGTTCTTGCTTTATCAGCCTATCAGCTAATTACTGAAAATTTTGAGTTGATGCCGTATTCTATGTTGTTCTTGGGGGCAATTATGTTAGTTACAGGATTATCTGAACTTCAAAAAGACAGAAAAGGCTTTTGGGGATATATGAGCATTGTTATCTCTTTATTTGTTTTCTTTGTTTCCATACAGGGTTTCTTAATGAACTAACGGGTGCTTAGCTGAAGATCGGAGCTGTCTTTAAGGCAGCTTTTCTTTATGGAACTATCGGGGCAGGTTAGTTTAACAAAATTCTGATTTAACTCAAAAAACTACGATTATAAATGTAGCTTGATTCAGGCTTATATCTGGAGATTCCAAAAATTAGTATGATACAGCGAATATAAGGAATTTATAGATATCATAACGAGGTGGGACGAGAAATGATAAAAGGTCTTTATGAGGCACATTTACCTGTAAGTAATCTTGAAAACTCAAAAATTTTATAAAAAGTTAGATTTAGAAATTGCATATCAAAATGATAAATTAGCTTTCTTCTGGATTGAGAAAGGTAAAAGTTGGCTTGGTCTATGGGAAACAAACCATGTAGAAATTCCGTACCATCCTTCAATACGACATGTAGCTTTATAAATAGATATAGAGGACATGACATCAGCAAAAGATTGGTTAAATAGTAAAGGAATCGAAATTCGTACAAGCTTTGACTTAACTGAAGAACAACAACCTTTAGTTCTTGATAACAATCCACAAGCCCACGCAGCTATTTATTTTAATGACCCAGACGGAAATCCTCTAGAATTGATTGCTCCTTTAAGATTGGACTTTGAGGAATCCTTTGGAGAGATGTCATTAGAAGATTGGTATAGAAGAAATACTGCTCGCAACTAATTCTGCTTTTCTTTCAGTAACGGATTCTTGAGTTTAGCAAGGGGGTTGCTGTGGCAATCCTTTTTCTTAATGGACTAACAGGTGCGTTAGCTTAAGATCAGAGCTGTCTTTAAGGCAGCTTTTTCGTGCGCCCGGCATGGGTGCAATCTATAGGGTGCGAGTCCCGAACCATGAAGGCAGTAGTAATGGTTAGCTTAATGCAAGGGTGTCCATGGT
>NZ_JBHXAS010000098.1:0-17777 GCF_042727425.1 Peribacillus sp. NPDC060253 | reverse complement strand
TTTCAGCCGAATATTGCCTTTACTCGTGAGTTTTGATCATTTACTCGTGAATTTCGTTGATTTACTCGTGAGTTTCACCACTTTACTCGTGAATTTTGCACTTTTACTCGTGAATAAGCTCAAACCCCTTCATTTTGCTTATTTGGTTACGCTTTTTTTATAAAACCCTCTTCATTTTCATTATTTTCCCGATAGTTTGCGGATCCTACCAACCATTTCCGCTTTATTTCAGCCGAATATTGCCTTTACTCGTGAGTTTTGATCATTTACTCGTGAATTTCGTTGATTTACTCGTGAGTTTCACCACTTTACTCGTGAATTCCACGATTTCATGTGTAAGTACCAAAAATAAAAAGCAACCTTCAATAGGCTGCTCGTTATCGGCTATATTATACCCACCATAAGTCAGTCGGGCTTTCGTTGATGAGGACTGTTTTTAAATTGGTTACTGCACGTTGGAATCCTTCTTCAACTGACATCAGCGGATCTTCGTGTTCGATACTGACGACGTAATCATAACCGTATGTGCGAAGGGCGCTCATGATGTCGGACCACTCTTGCAGGCTGTGGCCGCATCCTACTGAGCGAAAGTTCCAGGCACGGCTTTGGATATTTCCATATGGCTGCATGTCGGTCAATCCATACATATTGATGTTATCCTGGTCCAGATATGTGTCTTTAGCATGGAAGTGGTAGATTGCTCCCGCTTTCCCTAGAATCTTGATGGCTCCGACCGGCTCGATTCCCTGCCACCAAAGATGGCTTGGATCAAGGTTAGCACCTATTGCATCCGATGTAGCTTCCCGCAGTTTCAGCAAGGTGTAAGGTGTGTGAACGAGAAAGCCCCCGTGCAGTTCAAGTCCAATTTTTATATTGTGTGCATCAGCAGTGGCCGCTACGTTTTTCCAATAAGGAATCAATTTTTCCTCCCATTGCCATTTAAGCACTTCTGTATACTCATTCGGCCATGGGGCGACAGGCCAATTTGGATATTTAGCTCCTTCGTGATCACCAGCTGTACCGGAAAAGGTATTGACGACCGGGACCTTCAGTAAGGATGCAAGCTTGATTGTTTTAATGAGTGTTTCGTCACTTTCTTTAGCGAATGCTTCATCTGGAGAGATTGGATTGCCATGGCAACTGAATGCACTGATCGTCAATCCTCTTGATTCAACGGATTCCAAGTATTTTTGGCGTTTTTCTTCGCTTTCCAGCAGTTCATCGAGTGGACAGTGAATATTGCCTGGATACCCGCCTGTACCGATTTCAACTGTTTTTAAACCAGAATCAGCCACATAATCAAGCATATCCTCGAACGATTTTTGAGCGAATAGCACTGTAAATATCCCTAATTTCACAAGCCCCACCTCACCTTTTCTTTTCTTTAATTTATACTCATGACCTTCCCACTTGCAGAGCTTTGATAAATGGCTTCGATTATTTTCGAAACTTTCATGGCCTCCGATGGTTTTACTAATGGTTCTGCCAACCCTAGGCAGCTATTAATAAAGTTCTCTGCTTGTTGCAGGTCTGGTGTATCCTCCCCTGGCATCCATACTGCCTCACTATTTAAAAGCATGCCGTGCTTAGCCTGATTCAAGACTAATGGGAACACATCAAGTCCGCCCTGCGTTCCGGATAAACTCAAAACCGTTGCTTCTTCACGGATATTCGCGGCCCAGGATGTTTCGAATAATAAAGAGGCTCCATTGGCAAATTTGATATATGCGGTGGCATGATCATCCACTTCAAATACCGAGGCATCGAAATTACCCCATAGATTGACCTGATCGACACCCTTACTGACATAATTATATGTCGAACCTACGATTTCAATCGGTTCTGGATCATCCATCAGCCATAAAGCCAAATCAAGCAAATGGCAGCCGTAATCGATTACGCTTCCCCCGCCTTGCAATTCCTTACTTGTAAACACTCCCCATCCAGGGACTTTTCGGCGTCTGATTGCCTGTACACGCGCTACATAAGGCTCACCGATTTCACCGGCCTGAATCATTTTCTTTGCAGCCTGTGCTTCCTTCATGAAGCGGTAATGATACGCAGTCGATAGCACTTTACCCGATAGGTTTGCAGCCTCGGTAATTGCCTTACATTCCTCGGTTGTAATGGCCATTGGCTTTTCGCATAGCACATGTACACCCGCTTGAAGCGCAGCAATGGAAATCTCCGCATGGAACTTGTTTGGCGTTGCAATCGTAACAGCATCCACTTCAGCAAACATCTCTTCATAATTGGTGAAAACCTTCTCGATATGAAATTCACGTGCAACTTCTCTTGCCTTCAGTTCATCTATATCCTGGATGGCGTATAAAACAACCTTATCTTGAAATTTTTGAAAAGCTGGAATATGCCTTTTTTGGGCAATTCCGCCAGCACCGATAATACCCATTTTTATTTTGTACATGATGATTATTAACCCCTTTATAAGCGGATGATTTTTCGGGATGCATTTGATTCCATCGCGCCAAGAATGACTTTTAATGATTTTAATCCTTCAACTCCTGAGACAAGAGGCTCCTCATTGTCCAACACACATTTTACAAAGTGGCTGATCACTTCGGAGTCATGCTGTCCATCAGAGTCATTTGTCTGGATGCTTCCTAATTGGATGGTTTCTGTCTTTCCATTATCATGATGGACGATTAGAGAGTATGTTGGATCGTCTTCAAGGCGCAATACGGCTTTTTCCGCATAAATGACCGTCGCATTGTCTTCTTTTGCATAAGACCAGCTGGCGGTAAGAGTACCAATGATACCGCTCTCCGTTCGGAGGATACAGGCTGCACTATCATCAACGTCTGTATTTTTCTTGGCAGTCGTTTCCACAAAGGCTCCCACTTCAACAAATTCCTCTCCAAGGATATACCTTAACAAATCAGCTTTATGAACGCCTAAATCGCCCATTGCACCAATGACTGCCTGATCCTTTTTAAAAAACCAGCTTTCCCGTCCGTCTATGCTCCAGGTTTCTGGTCCGGAATGTCCAAACGCCGTCCGGAAGCTATAGATCTTTCCTAGCTCCCCACTCTCAATAAGCTGTTTCGCTTTTTGATGTGAGGGAACAAAACGCTGATTATGACCTATCATCAAGATTTTGCCGCTTTTCACTGCGGCTTCATTCATTTTTTCAGCGTCATCTAAAGAAGTAGCCATTGGTTTTTCACAAAGTACGTGCTTACCTGCTTCCAAGGCCGCAATTGTGATGCGTGCATGCAAGTAATTCGGTGTACATACACTGATCGCTTCAATCTCCTCATTCTTCAAAAGTTCTATATAATCAGTATATGCTTGCGCTCCATACCTTTGTGCTGCTGCATTCGCCCGGTCTGGCACAATATCACATACAGCAATGATCTCTGTTTCCTGATGTGCATCATACTCCGGAAAATGCCTATTTTTTGCAATGCTACCGCATCCAATGACTCCTACCTTCACTTTGCCCATTCTGCTCTCTCCTTCACTTCAGCTCTTTACCTGAGATGGATTCCAACGGTTCGGCTTTCCCATAGTTCGTCGTTACCATTCCGAATTTCGGCTTGACCCAATCAACGGCATTCTTGATTACCCGTTGTATCTCCGGATTATGGTAAGTAGGATATGTTTCATGACCGGGACGGAAATAGAAAATCCTTCCTTTTCCTCGTTGATACGTGCAACCGCTTCTGAATATCTCCCCGCCTTCAAACCAACTGACGAATAATAATTGATCTGGTGCAGGGATATCGAAATGTTCCCCGTACATCTCTTCCTTTTCAAGCTCTATATATTCTCCAATACCTTCAACGATCGGGTGACTGGGATCGACAACCCAGAGCCGTTCCTTTTCATCCGCCACCCGCCATTTTAAATCACAAGTCGTGCCCATTAATTGTTTGAAGATTTTTGAGAAATGACCAGAATGGAGGACGATGAGACCCATTCCCTCGAGTACTCGCTTGTGAACCCTTGTAACGATTTCATCCTGAACTTCATCATGTGCCACATGACCCCACCAAAGAAGTACATCGGTTTCTTTCAGTACTTCTTCCGTCAGCCCATGCTCTTCTTCGTCGAGAGTGGCCGTCTTCACCACAACCTTTTCACTTTGTAAAAAGCCGGCAATGGCCACATGGATTCCTTCTGGATATAATTCGGCAACCTCAGGTTTTTTTTTCTCGTGGCGAAACTCATTCCATACTAGAACCCTCATGAACAATCTCCTCCATATTAAGTTGTAGGCTACTTGCTCTGTATATTTAACTAATCCCTCTTTATCCTAAACGCAAACGTTTGCGTTAGGAATGATCAAATTCCAGTCGTTTATAAGAACATACTTAATGACTTCATAAAAGTATGAATGTTTAAAAAGAATAGTGATAATCTTTATTGTAAATTTATGTTAGCAAAAATCAAGCTTTAATTAGTAAAACATTTCTACAATTTTCATTTAATTTCCTTTTTAGCAGCAAAATGCGACTCCCGCTTGATGATTTTGGTAGGGATCATAATGCTTTTTTCCATCATTTCGGGATTTGCAATTAAATCGAATACGCATTTTGCAGCCTCATATCCTAACTGATACGTGTGGATATCAACGGTTGTCAGCGGCGTACTTAAGAACTCTATGAATTCTGAATGATTAAAACAGACGACGCTTATTTGCTGTGGTACTTTCAGGTTCTTTTCCGCTAACACTCCGAGCAAAAGAACACCCAATAATAGATCCATAACCAAAAAAGCGGTCGGGGCCTCCCTTAATTCCAGCAAATCGTCAATGGCCTTTATTCCATCTGTTCGATTTAAAGGGATTAATTTGATATATTCCTGAGGCACCTCTAACCCGGCCTGTTCCATCGCTTGTTGAAACCCCGTCAAGCGGTCAGAAATCACCTCAAACTCAGGACTGCCTCCTAAAAAGGCGATTCGCTGATGTCCAAGACTGATTACAAACTCCGATAATTCCCTGGCGGCTTGAACATTATCATTATCTATGAATGTGATGCCGCTCATGTTCGTACTTGGCTTCCCTATCAAAACAAATGGAAAGCCGTGCTTTAATAAATACGGCACCACTTTATCGTCCTTTTTCGAGTACAAAACAATCATTCCGTCCACTCTTCTGCCCTGGACCATTTTCACTACATCCTCAAAGATGGCATCCTCCGTTTCACCGGTTGTCAGAGAAAGACTGTACCCCTCTTTATTGCAAAAATCCCCGATGCCTCGGATCACTTCTGGAAAAAAGGGATTGTAAAGCGATTCCCTTGCTGAACTTTTCATGACGATTCCAATGGCCTTAGTGGATTTCGTGACTAAATTCCGGGCATTTTCGTTCATATGATAGCCCATTTCCTTCAATACCTTGCGAACCTTACGCTTTGTCTTTTCACTGATTGTCGGGCTGTTATGGATTACACGCGATACCGTTGATGGAGCGACATTCGCTTTTTTGGCAACGTCCTTTATTGTAACAGACATATTCATCACCCTCTTTAACCGCACATGGTTTAATATTCCCTATATTTAAATAGTTATTTAACGGCTCCATCTGCAATTCCTTTGATAATTTGCCTTTGAGCAAAAAAATACGCAATGATGACTGGAATGATGGATAAAGTAAGTCCAGCCAAGGCTAGATGCCATTGTTTCGTATATTGCCCGAAGAAGAAGAATAATTTAAGCGGAATGGTCTCAGATCCCGCGCCACCAATAACAAGGGATGGCAGCAAGTAGTCATTCCAAATCCAAATGACATTTAAGATCCCCACTGTAATGGACATCGGTTTTAGTAATGGAAAGATGATATACCAAAATACTTGAAACCGATTAGCACCATCAATTTTTGCCGCTTCATCGAGCGAGATGGGAATCCCTTTTAAGGTTCCATGGTATAAGAATATGGAAAGGCTGCAGCCAAAGCCTAAATACATGAAAATCAGTCCGGCCTTGTTCAGCATGCCAAGCTTTCCGAATTGGGCAACAAGAGGTATCATCACAGACTGAAACGGAATCAACATGGCTGCCACAAACACAAAGAAAAGCAAGGAACTTATTTTACTTTTGTTTCGTGAAAGAGCATATGCTGCCATCGCAGAAAAGATGATGATGATGACTACACTCACGCCCGAAATCAATAAGGAATTGAATAAAGTCCGGAGGAAATCCAATTGCTCGAACGCTTGAATGAAGTTTTCGAATGTCCAGGTTTCAGGCAGTCCCAGTGTATCGGCAAATATATCCCGCTTCATTTTGAAAGCATTGACAATCATTAAATAAAACGGAGTGAGCCATAATATAGCCAAAATGAATCCGATGAATCCAATCAGCCACAATTTCCATTTGTCCCTCATTACAGCTCAACCTCCCGTTTCTTATTGATATACACTTGTGTTAGTGAAACTACCGCCACAATGACGAAAAATATAACGGCTTTTGCCTGCGCATATGCCATATCATTTTCGGTAAAAGCGGATTTTACGATATTCATCGCGACCATTTCAGTTGAATTATAGGGAGCTCCGTTCGTTAAAGAAAGATTTTGATCATAGATCTTGAACGAGTGGGACAACGTCAAAAACAAACTGACGGTGAAAGCCGGTGCCACAAGCGGGAAAGTAATATGACGAAAACGTTGAAAGCTGTTGGCGCCATCAATTTTTGCTGCTTCAATCAAGTCTTCTGGAACAGCCTGCAGATAAGCAATATAGATGATCATGATATATCCGGCCATTTGCCAAGACGTTAAGATGATCAATCCCCAAAAACCTGTATCCGTCGTTGATAACCATCCATTAAATGCTTCTATGCCTGTTAAATCACCAATTGCACCGAAGACCTTAATGAAAATGAACTGCCAAATAAAACCGAGAATCAAACCGCCAATTAAATTGGGCATAAAGAAAACCGTGCGAAGTATGTTGCTTGATTTAATTTTCGATGTCACGATAAGAGCCAAACTTAATCCGATGATATTGATTACCACAATGGCAGCTACGGAAAATTTAATGGTGAACCAAAACGTATCCAGGAACCCTTTATCCGTAAACAAGTCCAAATAATTCTTAAGTCCGATGAAGTCTGGAGTCCCAAGACCGTTCCAATTCGTAAAGGAATAATAAAAACCGTAGATGAGTGGTATGATCACCACCAAAATGAGTGCAGCAAGAACAGGTGTCAAAAACAGCCAATATGCGGCATCCCGATTTCTCAACGAAACCGACCTCCTTTTGAAAAAAATAATTTAGTGAACAGCTTTATAATCATCGATGATGACTAGGTTTGCAAAATGAGAATGTGTTATTCGGGACAATTCCCCTAGCGAATTTCTTATAATTAAGGAACAACCAATCGACACACTTTTCATGCCGATTGGTCATTTTCCATTCCGAACAATTATTTGCTATGAATCTTTTCCCAATTTTCAATATTTTGTTGAACAAGTTCCTCCCATGTCAACTTACCAGTTACATATTTTTGGACACTTGCTCCAAGATCATCGTTCCAACCAACAGGATATCCATTAAACACCCAGCCAGTCGTGTTTCCTTCCTGGGAGTACTTATAAATTTCTTTTGAAATTGGATCGGCAATTTTTTCTACATCATATCCTTCATAAGCAGGAATGAATTTGAAGTCTTCCAAAACAGCTTTTTTTCCTTCTTCAGATGTATACAGCCAGTCGAGGAACTTCTTCGCTTCTTCCTGTACCTTTTCATCCGATTTCTTGTTTACTGCCCAATAGTTCGGTACGCCGACTGGCATGCCTGTAGCAGTTTCTCCATTAGGAATTGGGATGATTCCGATGCCTTTTTCAGCTAACTCAGGATCCATATCATACACTGTGTTATACACCCAGTTCCCTTGCTGAATGATGGCAACCTTTTCAAGTGAGAACAGCTCTTCCACTTGTTGCGAGTAATCAAGACTTGCTGTCGGCTGGACGGAATATTTATTTTGGATATCGACCAGTTGCTTAAACTTGTCACCATCAGTAAATTTAATCGTTGGAGACTTACTTGCTTCTAACACATTCCCATCAAACTCTGGAGCTAAAAACACATTGGATAAATGGTTTCCTGTCACCCACTTCTCCTTAACTGGATAAGCGAATACTGCATCGATTTTCAATTTATCTTTCTGTGAATCCATTTTCTTGACGGCCGCTTCTAGAGTTGAATAACTAGTGATTTCTTCTGGATTGATTCCGGCTTCTTTAAAAATCCGTTTGTTATAAATCAAGCCGTAGCCCTCTTGGTTAAAAGGAAGTCCAAGTACCTGCCCGTCCTCTTCCACGCCATCCAAAGTACCATCAAGTGCAGATTTCGCTGCCTTCGTGTCCTTTAAATCTAATAATCTATCTTTATATTGTTTAACATCAACAGGTCCGCCAATGTTAAAAACCGCTGGTTCCTCACCGGATGCAAACTTTGCCGTAATGGCTGATTTATAATCATTTCCACCGCCGACTGTCGATACCTTGATCTTCACATCCGGATTTTCTTTTTCATATTGTTTTGCCAAAGTCTCGAATTGCGACTTGAATTCTACCTTGAATTGAAATATATCCAGCGTCACTTTATCCTTAGAGTCGCCGTCTCCACCAGTAGAAGAAGAGCATCCAGCCAAAATAACACTAAAAATTAATAAAACAGAAAAGATTCCCCCGTACCATTTTTTACGCTTCATGCCTACCGACTCTCCCTTTTTCATAAGATTCATGCAATTTTAAGAAAACGTTTGCATAAAATAATAAAATAAAAGCTTTCAATCTATTATATTCATAGTCTATCCCTTCTCTTTTACATCACCTCCTCACCAAAGATTTTTGCAAACGTTTACATTTATGCGCTTAATGTTACCACCAAATTCCAAACTTTACAATAAAATTGTAGTATATTGTAAAAAAAGGTTATTAAGAACCTTCTCAACCTAATTATATGATTCAGAAACCTTTTATTATTCCTATATCCGATCATAAAATTAAATTTATCGTACTGGCCTTTTTTCATGCCTAAAGTTACGAACGAAAAGAGGGAAACCCCACGGTCCCCCTCATTTCATTTCAATACCATCTTCACATTGGATGAACCATATTCATCCTTCAATTCGTAATATTTATCGCTTGCTTGTCCAAACTCTTCAAACACACCGCTAATGATCAATTCATCCGTTTCTTTATCAACTACACTGTACTTGATATTGCTTTTCCCAAACTTCCTGTCATCCACTTTTAAAAGGATCATCTTGGACACCTCCATATTTAATGGCTGCACTCCTCAGGGTGTGGTATCTCACTTACATAATATAACAAATTATTCTGAATTAACAGATTTTTTTCATTGTGCAAAATAAAAAAGCCCATAGGCTTCTTCATTTACTAAATCAATCCGGCATCTTATAAATCACATCATGACTTCGAAATATCCAGGAATCCTTCACCAAATACATCCCGAACATCATGAATGGCTATAAAAGCATTGCTATCCGTTGACTTCACAATTCTTTTTAACTTGAGTACCTCTTGCTTACTTATAACAATATATAAAATTTCCTTGGATTCTTTTGTATAGTATCCATGACCGCTAAATACAGTGACCCCTCGGTCCATCAATACGGTTACTTGTTTTGCAATCTGATCCGCTTCTTTTGAAATGATGGTAATCGCTTTTTTCGGATTCAATCCTTCAATGATGAACTCCATCGTTTTCGTTCCAATATAAAGCATAAGGATCGTAAGCATGAGACCTTCTGCACCAATGATGAAATAAGATGAGAACGCAACGATTAAATCGAAAAACAGAAGTCCATAACTTAAGCTCCATCCCAAATATTTATTCGTAATTCGGGCTAGGATTGTTGTACCGGCAGTCGTACCACCAACTCGAATGATTATCCCAATTCCGGCACCGGCAAAAACCCCGCCAAATATTGCATTGATGACCAATTCATTTGAAGATATAGTCCAACTTTCGGTTAAATGGAGGAAAAGCGAATTGAATGCAACGGCAACGATTGTATAAATCGTCGTCATTTTCGACAAATATTTATAGCCGACAATAAGCAGGAAAGCATTAATGATCAAGCTTAACAGCCCTGGTGACCATTCAAATAGATAAAATAAAATAATCGTTATCCCCGTGACTCCTCCCTCACCGAGTTCATTAGGAATAACAAACAGATTTATTGCCAAAGCGAAAATAAAAGCTCCTATTAATATAAAGAAAACATCTAAAGAAATCTTTTTCATAATTATTACCTGCCTTTAAGTATTGTTAATGTGAAAGAAAATGGGTAATTTCACTGCTCTATAGTAACATGGAATTCCACTTATTCCTTCAAAGATTTGCAGGAATTATAAAAAGACTCTCCCAAGAAGATGCCTAAAACAACGGTATTCAAATTCGACAGTAGCCTTTTTCCGATAATGGCTAAAGTGTAATCCTATTTCTAGCCTGATGGTTTAATAGAACCAACCAGCACGCAGATGATAGTTGTCTTCTTTCGCTCCACGAGTTTTCCCTAATTTATGGATTACAATGACCAATATCACCTATTTATCCCGTTCCTTGTCAAAGCTTGACAGTTTCATAGAGTCATGATTAGATATTTTATATGTCAACCTAAATTAATTATAGTTAACATATAATAAAGGGAGAATGGCTATGCACAGTGAAGAACAATTACCCTGGGAAAAAAAAATAAAGACTGAACTGGCTAACTTAGAAGAGATATCTCAAAAACGGCAGCTCGTTACAACAAAATTTGCCGAGCAGCCATGGCTCATGATTGACGGGCGTAGGATGTTAAATCTTGCTTCTAATAACTATTTAGGATATGCCGGAGATGAACGATTGAAAAAGGCTATGATTGATGCAGTACATACATATGGTGCAGGAGCAACAGCGTCTCGTTTAATTATTGGTAACCATCCACTTTACGAGCAAGCAGAACAAGTGCTTGTCAATTGGAAGAACGCCGAGGCAGGACTTATCATCAACAGTGGTTATACGGCAAACCTAGGAATCATCTCCACCCTGCTGTCTCGTAACGATTTTATTTTTAGCGATAAGCTGAATCATGCAAGCATTGTCGATGGAGCTCTTTTGAGCCGTGCGAAGCATAAGCGCTATCGACATAATGATTTAACTCATCTAGAAGCATTATTAAAAAATGCATCAATTGAATCAAATAAGTTAATCGTAACGGATACTGTCTTCAGCATGGACGGTGACTTTGCTTTTCTAGAAGACCTTGTCTGGTTAAAAGAACGCTATAACGCAATATTAATGACAGATGAAGCACACGGAAGCGGCATCTATGGAAAAAATGGTGAAGGTTATGCCTATCATCTCGGCCTTCAAAATAAAGTAGATATTCAAATGGGTACTTTTAGTAAAGCTCTCGGTTCATTCGGGGCTTATGTTGTCGGGAAAAAGTGGCTTATCGACTATTTAAAAAATCGCATGCGTGGATTCATTTATTCAACTGCACTCCCGCCGGCCATTCTTAGTAGCATAAAAACAGCGATTGAACTTGTGCAAGAAGAACCAGAACGCCGTACACTGCTCCAAACACATTCAGAGTACTTTAGAAAAGAACTCACAAATTACGGCTTTAATATTTGTGGAAGCCAATCACAAATTGTTCCTATCGTCATCGGGGAAAACGAAAAAGCGATGGGATTTGCCACACGTTTGCAGAAAGAAGGAATTGCAGGTATTGCTGTCAGACCGCCTACCGTTCCTGAAAATGAGGCGAGAATCCGGTTTACCGTAACAGCTCTCCACGATAAAAAAGATCTTGATTGGGCCATTGAAAAAGTTTCGATTATTGGAAAAGAAATGGGTGTTATTGAATGAAACAGCTGAATTTAGTCATGCTTCCTGGCTGGGGAATGGAAAAAGGAGCGTTTCAACCGTTATTCAAACCTCTTTCTGAAGCATTTCATCTTTCATTTATAGAATGGAGAGATATGAAAACACTAAATGACTTTGAAGAACGAGTCATGGACGTATTCGCTTCCATTGACGGTCCTGTTTTTTTACTTGGCTGGTCATTAGGATCTCTATTATCACTTGAACTGGCAAGTTCGTATCGAGAAAAAATAAAAGGATTTATACTAATTGGGGCTACAAGCCGGTTTACCACAAGTGAAAACTATTCATTTGGCTGGGACCCCCGCATTGTCGAGCGCATGAAGAAACAGCTGCAGCGTAATAAAGAGAAGACTTTGACTTCTTTTTATGAAGCAATGTTTTCCGAATCTGAAAAAGAAGAAGGTTTTTATCATCAATTTACCGCGACAATTCAACGCGAGTTTCATGGAGATGATGTGTTTTCGCTCCTTTTAGGTTTGGATTATTTACTTCAGAAAGATGTTAGAGTAAAGCTCGAACAGATTGATTCCCCCCTTTTATTGATTCATGGGAGGGAAGACAAAATTTGTTCAATCGAAGCCTCATCTTTCATTAAAGAAAATCTGGGTGGGAAAGCCGAGTTTCATATTATGGAAGGTGCAGGTCATATTCCATTTTTCACAAAACCACAGGAATGTATACAGCTTATGAAAACATTTATTCAAAAGGAGTACGTTCATGATTGATAAACGATTGTTAAGTAAGCGGTTCAGTGAACATGCGAAAACATATGATGCATATGCCAATGTTCAAAAAAGCATGGCAAAACAATTAGTTGAATTACTTCCTCAAAAAAACAGCAATCAAAAAATTAACATTCTTGAAATTGGCTGCGGCACTGGTTACTTAACCCGGCTACTCGTTAAAACATTTCCTAATGCCGCAATTACGGCTGTTGATTTGGCACCAGGAATGGTTGAAGTCGCAAAAGGAATGACAAAGGAAGTCAGTGTTACTTTTTTATGTGGGGATATTGAGGACATGACGCTTAATGGAAATTATGATTTGGTTATCTCGAATGCAACGTTTCAATGGCTGAATAATCTTCCCGCAACCCTTGAAAAATTGTTAACACGATTAACGTCTGGAGGAACCCTGATATTTTCAACCTTTGGAAATAAAACCTTTCAAGAGCTACATATGTCCTATGAATATGCGAAAGAAAAGCTTCAACTTGCCATTGATAGCTCACCAGGCCAAATGTTTTATACTCTAGATGAATTATCCAAAGTTTGTGAAGAAGCAATTCCTTCTTTACAAGCATTTCCATTAGAGATAACAAAAATGGAAAAACTTGAACTGGAGTACTTTCAGACAGTACGTGAATTTTTCACTTCAATTAAAAAGATTGGCGCAGCCAACAGCAACAAAGAAAACTACTGCCAGCGCCCTTCCCTTTTTCGAGAGTTGATCGACATATACGACAGAGAATACCGAAATGAATCAGGTGTGAAGGCAACCTATCATTGTTTGTTCTTTAAGATAAAAAAACATGATTAATCCGAAAAGATAACCGTCTGGGATACAAGGCCGTAAGTAACGACTACTAGTTCAATCTAGCATTTCAGCTGCTTACTGTCGATTAACCAGGTTCAATTCAAGCGCGATTCAGGCCGCCGCCTCTCCTAATTCCTTTGGAGAATCGGCGGCCTATTTACCGCTTAAAATGTCTCAACTCATGAGATCGTGTATAACTTCATCCAAATACCTTGCCATCTGTAATATTGACCACTCGATCACATAAATCTAACATTCTTTCATCGTGCGTTACCATGATGGCCGCTTTATTTCTTGATTTCACTTCATGTGCAAGCATTTCAACAACATCCCTGCCTCTTTTGGAATCAAGACTTGCCGTTGGTTCATCCGCTAAAATGATTTCTGGATCATTCATCAGCGAACGGGCGATGGCTACACGCTGCCGCTCACCGCCCGACAGTGCTTCCGGCAAGTGATTTGCCCGATGTCCAAGTCCAAGATGGCTAAGCAATTCGTCTGCTTTTTTCACAGTTTTTTTATCCTGTTTGCCAAGCAGTTCAGAAAGTAGCAGAAGCTGATCTCGTACAGTTAGATATGGCACTAGATTCGACGATTGAAATACAAAACCGATCTTTTCAAGGCGCACTCGAGTCAATTCCTTTGGAGATAATGTTGTTATATCTTCATCATCCAGCAGTAAGCGACCTTTGCTCGGGGAAAGTAACGCACCTGCTATTGAAAGAAATGTACTTTTTCCTGAGCCTGAAGGACCCACGATGGCGACGAATTCCCCCGCTTTCACATTCAGGGAAATATTATCAAGGGCAATCACTTTATTATCGCCTTCCCCATAAATCTTACTGACGTTTTCAAATAATAGTTTTTCCCCCATCATGATACCCTCCCAATTGCTTCGATCGCGTCTATCTTCGCTACTCGGTATAGTGATAGCAGCGAGCCCAATACGGATACAACCAAAAGTAACACGGAATATTTAATGACCAAATCGGCACTCAATTCAAATGGCATTCCTTCTGGCATGATTAAAGTGACGCCATATGTCAGTGCAACACTGATGGCTATGCATGTCACGGCAAGCAGCATTACTTGACCAACGATACTTTTTGCCAGGTAGCCCGTATTGGCTCCGAGTGCTTTAAGGACTCCAAATTGATTCGTCTTCTGCAAGGTAATCACATAAAAGAATACAGCCAAAACGAAACCCGCTATGACAAACAAGAAGGCAATCATCATCGTCAACGTACCCTGTTCCTCTTTGTAGCCTGGTATACTCTGAAGTGATTCTTCTTTCGAAATGAGCGTTACGCCTTCAGGCAATGATTCACGTACATTTTCTTCTGCCTTCGAATCCATTTGCACGGCTATTGTGCTGATTGAATCTTTCTCTTGATTTTTCAATGCAGGATTAATCTCCTGCCACCCCTTAACGTTCATGTAAACTACCGGTGAGTGGCTGTAAGACTGCTTTTCAGTAAAACCAACAATGGTGAAAACCTTATCTGATAGGTCATCTTTAAGTGAATCACCCAATTTATAACCCACTTCTTTTAAAGAACGATCTGCTACGACTTCACCTTGTTTCTTATTGTCATAGTTCGTTCCTTCAATGACCTTCGGTGCTAAAATACCACTGGCATCGGTCGCAAAAATGGTGACATCCGTTTTCTCCGATGAGCCGATTTTATTCAATGTGATCATCATTTGCCCCAGACCTTCGGCTGCTTTAACATCCGCTGAAGCCCGGATTTCATCCAGCTTCTCCATGGATATGATCGATCGGTTCAATTTATTTTTGGAGTCATGCTCCATTACGAAATAGTCGGCCTTCATGTTTTGTATGGATGAAGCATTATCCGAAGAAAGTCCATTAGCTAATCCTGAAATGATAAAGACAAGCAAAGCGACCAATACCATGATCAGTCCAATCAGCAGATAACGTAACTTTGAATGCTTTAGTTCACGTATTGCCAAAAACATTATTTCATCCCCCATTCCTTTTGTTTACCGATCGGGTCCTACTTTATTCGGTATGACCCGATTGTAAACGTTCAATATGAATGGAAGATGAACAGCTGATTACATAAGGGGCAACCGTATATAAAAAGTGGTCCCTTTACCGAGTTCGCTTTGAACTTCGATCGTTCCCCCATGAAGTTCAACCGTCTTCTTCGTAATCGAAAGTCCTAATCCGCTGCCTGTTTCACTCCTGTTTCTCACTTTGTCGACTTTATAAAACCGATCAAGGATATAAGGGAGGTCTTCTTCTGGAATTCCTATGCCCGTATCCGCGATCATCACTTCAACAGTACTGCCTATTTTTTTAATCCGAATATTGATTGAACTGCCGCTTTCCGAGTATTTAATGCTATTGGTTATCAAATTCGTCCATACTTGATTTAAAAGTTTCTCATCTGCAGAAATGACGGTTGAAGGCAAATCCATTTCGATTACCATATCTTTTTCCCGCCAATTCCATTCCAGCATGAACAACACTTGCCGTATTTGTTGCGCTAAATCGAAATTGGACCGTTGCAGCGGATCATCTACTTTATCCAACGAAGCAAGCATGAGCAGCTGTTTGCTTAACAACGACATGCGCCTGCTTTCTTTTTCAATAATGGACAAGTACTGATCTCTTTGTTCTTTTGTTAATTCCTCCGATTGGAGGGTTTGGGAAAAACCTTGGATGGATGCAAGCGGAGATTGAATTTCATGAGATACATTCGATACGAACTCCTGCCTCATATCATCTAACCGCTGTATGCTATGAGTCATTTTCGAGAAATTTTGAGCCAGATATCCAATTTCATCACTGCGGGTAACATTCAATTCACTACTATAATCCCCATCAGCAATCCTCTTTGTAGCTTCCGTTAATTTCGTAATCGGCTTAACGATGAAACGCGTGTTAATAATTACAAATAAAAAGCTGAGTAGGAGCGTAAGTACGAGCAAAACAGAAAGGTAAAAGCGGAACTCTCCAAACTGCAGCTCTATATTCGGCCTTACAAACAATGCATGCTTTTCGCCATTGACGTTCAACGGGACCCCAATGCTATTAATCAATACATCTTCAAAAAATCCGGTAATAAATAACCCATTATTATAATTGGCGATCCCTTGATAGGTCTTCCCGTTCAAAACTCCAGAAATCGTATCTGTGTCCAATGCCGTTTCCCGAAACGGCTCACCATATAAAGTTCCTTCACCCTGCTCATTAAATAGATACATTTGATAGTGCAATCCTGCAATATGATTTAAATACGCATCAATATCCTGATCAGGATTTTCCTCATATAAGGAGACGATATCACTTGCGACTTTCTTTATCTTCTCACCATTGTTGGGTTTTTGAACCTGATGATAATAGACATTGGAAATTAAAAAAGCGATGACACTGGCAAGCACCATGATCAAAATGGTTTGAATAACAATCCTGAAATAGAGTGTTTTCACTTCTTGTTGACCTCCAGTTTATAACCTAAGCCACGGACAGTCGTGATAACAAAATCATCGGTTCGCCCGGCAAAACGTTCCCTTAACCTTTTAATATGGACATCAACCGTCCGATCGTCCCCTTCAAAATCAGTACCCCATACCAATTCAATAAGCTGCTCACGCGTAAAGACCTGATCAGGAAAGCTCCCCAGCTGAGCCAGCAGCTCGAATTCCTTTAGCGGCAGGAGCAGTGTATTCCCCATTATTCGAACTTCATAACTTTTACGGTCAATGACCGTTTGATTCAATGAGATGGATTTAGAATTCACCATACGGTACCTTCGCAATAGAGCTTTTATCCGGAATAGAAGTTCCCGTGGCTCAAACGGCTTTACGAGGTAATCATCCGTACCCGCAAAATACCCCTTTTCCTTATCGATAAGTTGATCTTTAGCTGTCAATAAAATGACCGGCAGATCATATTGACCCCGGATTTCCTTACAAAGATCCAGTCCGTTTTTAAACGGCATCATAATATCGACAACCGCCAGATGGATCCGTTCCTTCTCCAGTATCAACGAAGCCTCATTCCCGTCCTTCGCTTCTGATACCATGTACCCTTCCTTTTCCATGTGAAATTTAAGCAACTCCCGAATATGCCGATCATCATCCGCAATTAATATATGTATCAAAGAAACCACATCTCCACTTCTTTTATAGCCCTAGCTAAACCTACAATAGCAATAATTAAGCTCGGAAAACAACAAATACTAATTCCATCTCCAGTTCCTTATAAATTAGTTTGCCACTAATATACAGGTCCCTCTTATTTTTTATTAAAATATAAAGAAAAAAAAAAAGCGAACAGAATTTATAAAAAAAAAATTACGCTTTTTTCATATATTAAAAATTCAAATTAAAAAA
>NZ_JBHXAS010000097.1:0-17918 GCF_042727425.1 Peribacillus sp. NPDC060253 | reverse complement strand
ATATAAAAAGAAGGAGACTTAAGACTTCACCTTTTTTTAAACAAAAGCACTAAATGATAAATGGTATAATTTCAATTTCATTAAATGCTCAAAACGACTAGTATACTTTTCAGATGACCATTTTTCCCATAAAATCCATTTGTTGGGTAATTTGGTATTCTGTTTCTCTTTGATTGCTGTTAATTGGAGAGCCGAACCTGATGATGATTATGCACATTTGCTCACATAATTAATTTTTCGCGCTTACCTTATTTTACTGAAATGATTGTAAGGTCTATAGAAACATTATTAAATCAATCTATTTCAGAAATATTTAACGAAGTTAAACTAGACTGATTTCATAAAACAAAATGGACAGGGGAAGGGCTCTTGGGCTAGAGTTTTTTCAAGTATTCATATTTTTAAAGGTTGGAATCTTGTTAATACAAAGGTTTCAGCTTTTTTTGTCGCGTATTTTGAAGCGAGATCAGTCCTTATGTGAACATTGCAATTTTATACTGGATTTTTATTTCTTTCGTTGGGTGCAAGCTTGTACATCTTATTCATATTCGGCAAACTCTTAGGGAAGGGGGATGCGTACTTACCATTATTTCTAAATTAGTTCCCTAATTTAGAAATAATGAGATTAACCAGGTTGCCAAACAAAATGATGGGTCAATGATCATTGTGATGATTGGGCATTTTATTTTAAACTTCGTTCTTTAGAAAAACCCCTCGGTTATTCCAAATTCGGAAACATTCGTATAGCCAATTTCATATAAAACAAATCAGTCATTCATTTTTATTATCTTTTAAATGACCTGAACGTACCACTTTAGTTTTTAAATATTTTTCATTAAACTCGGAAATATCTCCCCATAACGGAACTCTGCCTGCAACATTGGCACCTGACTTTTGAAGGGCTTCTAATTTTCTCGGATTGTTGGTGATAAGAGTCACTGGATTAGAGCGCAGGTTTTTTAACACTCGAATGGCGTCATCATAGTTACGTGCATCATCCACAAATCCAAGCTCCAAATTCGCTTCCACCGTATCCAATCCTTTTTCTTGCAGTACATAAGCCATGGCTTTACTAAATAATCCGATCCCTCTTCCTTCGTGATTGGCTAAATAAAATAAAGCACCGGTTCCTTGATTCGCAATCATTTTCATAGCCTGCTTTAATTGAAAGCCACAATCACAGCGTTTGCTGCCAAATATATCGCCAGTATGACAAATACTATGCATACGGATAAGTGCATCGGCGGAATGTTGAAAATCTCCATACAGTAACACACTTGATTGCTGCATTTCCGCTAAATTGGAAGAGGCTAAAGTTTCAATGATCTTTTCCATATTATAAGAGCCATCATTACAAAAATGACCTGCCATATTCTCACATGGTAACCAGCAATACCATTGGAATACAGTTGTTTCGCCATCTAAGTTAACGGGTAATTTTATGGGGCCGACTAAATAAATGGATTTTTCACCATTTTTAATCACGTTAATTTTATCTTCTAATATCATCGCCACTTTTTCATTAATCATATACTTCCTCCTGATGCTACAAAATATTTAGTTTACTGTTTGGCAAAATATTATTTTGGACCATTTATTCTTTATAGTTCTGTTCATATTGTACCCAATCACTCTTTTGTGAATCTTTTGTTTTAAAAAAAGCAAAAGCTCCAAATTACTATAGGGAAATGGTACATAAGGCCATTCAGTTTTTTTCGTGACAGGGTATGTTGGAGACGCTAAGGTATATGAATAGGTCAATTGTAAGCGATAAGAGGAGGGGAAGTTTTCCTAAGGTTGGCAGAAAAAACTATTTGAGTACTGAGCAAACGGAAAACCTTAAAAGCGGTCTTATTGCAATTCTTTTCAAGAGGCTAGGAAGTAGAAATTTTTTCTTGAAATTTGCATATAATCGTAGGAGAAAAGGAGTCATTTCTTTCTTGGTGATAGTTGAAATTGGAAAACATTTCCGATAATATAGTAAAAGAATCATATAATAGGAGGTTGTCCATTGGCTTTACAAATCAAGGAAGTCACGAAAAAATTTGGGGATTTCACAGCTGTCAATCAGCTTGATTTAACGATCCCAGAGAAAGAAATGTTTGGGTTTTTAGGTGGGAACGGAGCGGGGAAAACGACCACATTTAGGATGGTACTCGGCCTGCTTGACCCAACTGAAGGAGAAATAAGTTGGGAGGGTAAGAAAATCGATTATACGAACAGCTCATTGATTGGTTATCTTCCGGAGGAAAGGGGACTATATCCTAAACTGAAGGTGCGCGATCAAATAGTGTATTTGGCTAGATTAAGAGGGATGAATAAAAGGGATGCTTTAAAAGAGCTGGAGTATTGGTTAGACCGCTTTATGGTACCCGAGTACATCGACAAGCGAGTTGAAGAGCTTTCAAAGGGAAATCAGCAAAAAATCCAGCTGATCGCTTCCATGATTCATAAACCTGAATTACTTATTCTCGACGAACCTTTTAGCGGGCTGGATCCAGTTAATGTGGAAATACTGAAGAAAGCGGTCATCGATTTAAGGGACGGCGGGACGACGATCGTTTTCTCGAGCCATCGCATGGAACATGTTGAGGAGATGTGTGAGCATCTATGCATCATGCATAAAGGTTCCCCGGTTGTGGCTGGGAAATTAAAAGAAATTAAGCGTTCTTTTGGTAAAAAGAATGTGTCAATTAAAGCTGATTTTGATTTATCTTTCTTGGATACGTATCCTGGTGTAACAAAAGTTAAGAATACGATGGAAGGGAAAATCCTTCAAGTCACTGGTGAAGATGTAGCCGAGACCATGATTCGTGATCTTGTTCCAAAAGGGTTCGTTCGAAAATTCGAATTGGAAGAACCTTCGCTGACTGATATTTTCATTGAAAAAGTAGGTGCAGTCTATGAATAAATTTTGGATTGTTCTTTCCCATACATATCTATCAAAATTAAAAACGAAATCCTTTATCATTTCTACAATCATTATGATGGCCTTGATTCTTGTTCTTACGAATATTTCGAAGCTTATTGATACATTCGATAGTGATGATCAGGAAAAGGTTGCCGTTATCGATCAAACTGAAAATCGTTTATTTGCTCCTTACAAAAGTGCGGTAGCAGGTGTGAACGAAGATCTCTCAGTACTATCCGCCAAGGATGAAAAGGAAGCGGAGGAAATGGTTAGCGCTGAAGAAATCGTTGGGTATCTGTTAATCGAAAACGATGACAGCGTCGGCTTCAAAGGAACGTATAAAGCGAATCAAATTTCAGATTCCATGGTAAGCAATGATTTGCTTCTCGCACTTACCCAATTGAAAAGTCAAATAACGACGAAGGAACTGAAATTGACGGAGCAGCAAATCGCTCAATTGAATACGCCGCCAGCCTTTGAAACGATTGCGCTTCAGAAAAATGCCAAAACGGAAGAAGACCTGAATCAAGCACGCGGTCTCGTGTATGTGCTCTTATTCGTCATTTACTTCGGTGTATTGATGTATGCAACGATGATTGCAATGGAAGTAGCCACTGAAAAAACATCACGAGTCATGGAAATCCTGATTTCAAGTGTCCCGCCAGTCACGCAGATGTTTGCCAAAATAATGGGGGTAGCTTTGCTTAGTCTTACTCAAATGATTTTATTTTTTGGAGTGGGCTATTTCTCGATTAAACAAAACCTGACAGGTATGAATGAAGGATTCTTTTCATTTTTTGGTTTCGGCAACATCAATATCTCAACGATCATTTATGCGATCATTTTCGCTTTACTTGGCTATCTTCTGTACGCGACTCTTGCGGCATGTCTTGGGTCCGTTGTCAGCAAAATTGAAGATGTCCAGCAAATGATTTCACCGATGACCATGTTGGTGGTCATTGCCTTTATGATTGCAATGTTTGGATTGGGTAATCCTTCAGCCAGTTATATTACGATTACCTCTTTCATTCCATTTTTCACGCCAATGATCATGTTCCTACGCGTAGGCATGCTCGATGTCCCATTTTGGGAAATCGCCATCAGCATTGCAGTATTGATCTTAACCATTGTTTTACTTGGAATAATCGGAGCAAAAATCTATCGTGGTGGAGTCTTGATGTATGGAAGCTCAAAATCATTGAAAAGCATCAAGAATGCATTGCAATTATCAAAGAAACATTAACATGAAACCTGGATCCTTCATTGCCTTTTGGAGGTATTCAGGTTTTTTTAATAAGTTGTGCCCTATAGTCAGCAGTACACACAGTTAATGATAAATAAATATTATGGGATTTATGAAAAAGGATTGAAAAGGAACATAGATATAAGTGAACACAACTAAAATATTCCATTAATGCAACCACGATTAGGAGTGAATTATGATGAGCAATCTGGTAACTTTGACGATAGTATCGGAAGCGTTTCTCTTGCTATCCTTTATCATTATTATTTTATCAACAAGGAATCCGAAATTGAATGTTCTCTTGGTCATCCTGCTCATCATTGGAGGTGCACCGCTTCTATATTTAGCCATAGATCATGTGAAAAGCGATTATATGGATGCGAATATCGGATTGGGCCTGGCCTTTATGTTTACCTGGATCTATAGCGTAGTAGCTTTTATCATTGCCATCATTCTTTTAGTGAAAAAGAAAAGGAATCATAATATTTCAAACGGACAGTGATCATCAAATTTAGGGATCTTAAATCAAATAGACAAAAAAACGCTGAGGATACATGTTTCAGCGTTTTTTTGTTTTCGTATTACAGATTTAACTCATTGTTCTGGTTGTTTCTGTGAGTCAAGCAAGATTGTTTCTTACTATATAGGAACCTTACGTAAAGGATGGTTTGTAGGCCAGAGAAATCATTGTGACATTTCTGTAACAAACATTTTCTACAATACATATGAGTGGTGAACTTGAAAAAAATATAGGTTAGGAGAACTACATGAAAATTATTAAAATTTTGATTTCCTTTATATCGACAATGATGGTACTATTCGTATCTGGATGCAGTACGATTAATCCGAAGGAGGAAAAAGAGCTAGAACTAATAGCTGACGACACCTCTAATGGTAAGGTTGGGTTTTGGGCTGAACAGAAAAAGGGGACGAATTTTATGAATTCGAAATCCTTACCTGAAAACTATAAAGCTGCTAATGAGGTTAATATTGAATATATTCGTTTGGCTCCAGATAAATGGGCAAAAGACCATGATTTCTTGTTTAATGACCAGCCTGATGATCAGCCTAAAAAAGATTTTTTAATGGGAAATGCAGATGAATACAAAGGTATCGATGAGGAAGATTTTGCAGAATTGAAGTCAGATCTGGATTCTGCGTATGAACATGGATCTAAGGTTGTATTGACAGTACTAAGTCTTCCAGGAAATCGATGGCGCCAGTTTAATAATTATGAAAATGATGATCACATATGGAAAGATTTTAGGTATCATCAACAATCCGCTTTATTCTGGAGGGATCTAGCGCTGAGATTGAAGGATCATCCTGCTGTGATAGGATATAACTTGATTAATGAACCACATCCCGAAACGGCATCAGGATTCAATGATTTTTGGTCAGAGGATTATAGTAGGTGGTATAACAAAGTAGAAAATTCAGCAGCAGATTTAAATGAATTGTATAAAACCATTGTACATTCCGTTCGAACTGTGGATAAAGATACACCTATTATCCTGAATTCTGGTCTTTATGCCACACCATGGGCATTTAAATATTTAAAACCAATTAAGGATGATAAAGTTCTATATGCGTTCCATATGTATGAGCCATATGAGATGACAAGTCAAAATAAAAGAAAAGGATTTAAATACAAATACCCTGGCCCAGTGAGAGTTGGAGAAGGAAAAACAGAGAAAACATTTGATAGAAGTGCGTTAAAGGAATTTTTAGAACCTGTTAGGAAGTGGGCAAAAGAAAATAATATACCAGCTAATCGGATCATAGCCGAAGAATTTGGTATTAATCGTAGCGTCGAAGGCTCCGACAGGTATATAGCCGACCTAATATCAGTTTTCAATGAATATGGATGGCATTGGTCCTTTTATGCATTCCGTGAAGATACTTGGGAAGGGATGGATTATCAACTCGGGAATCAGGCACCTAAATGGGAATACTGGGAGGCGGTAGAGAATGGTGAAAAGCCAAACAGAGAAGAAATAGAAGTAAATAATCCGATTTGGAATGTGTTGAAAAAGGAACTTATGAGGTAATAAATTTGATTTGTAATAAAACATAAAAAGAAAGTGAAGTCTTATAATAAGGTTTCACTTTTTTAGGATGTATAAGGAGAGTATTTTCCAATGAATATTTTGATAGCTGATGATGAAAAACGATTGACAGCCATATTGAAGACTTATTTCGAGAAAGAAGGATTTAATGTGTATGTTGCCTTTGATGGTGAAGAGGCTTTGGATCTCTTCTTTTCTAATAAAATCGATTTGGTTGTGTTGGATTGGATGATGCCGAAATTAAACGGTTTGGAAGTTTGT
This sequence comes from Peribacillus sp. NPDC060253, assembly GCF_042727425.1. Classification (NCBI taxonomy): domain Bacteria; kingdom Bacillati; phylum Bacillota; class Bacilli; order Caryophanales; family Bacillaceae; genus Peribacillus; species Peribacillus sp. NPDC060253. Next base: position 11,434 of record NZ_JBHXAS010000097.1, on the reverse strand, counting down.
TCCCAAATAAAGAAAATGAGCATGGTGAAAATAGTGATGTTGACAGCAAGGTCTTCTAATGATGATGAATTCAGTGCACTTGATATTGGAGCCGATGAGTATATCCGAAAACCATTTGACCCACGAATCTTGATTCTTAGGGTGAAAAAGATGCTTGGTATGGAAAAAATAGTTGGAATCAGGGACTTGAAAATCGATTTACTTAGAATGAAAGTATATAGAAATGGTAATGAAATTAGCCTTTACAAAAAAGAATTTGAGTTGTTGGCGTTTTTGTATAAAAATAAAGGACAAATATTGTCCAGAGATACCTTGTTATCAATGGTATGGGGTATGAGTTATATCTGTGAAGAAAGAACAGTCGACACACATATTAATAGATTGCGGGATAAGATTGGTGCGCACAACATTCTCACTCATAGGGGATTGGGGTATAGCTTCCATGATAAAGAGCAATAAAATAAGCAATAAATTATTATCCATGGTCAGTATAATAATGGTAATCGTTTTCGGTGTATCTTATTTATTGAACAACTATTTCTTGTCTGATTATTATTTGTATAAAATGAAGCAAAAACTCACTTCAACATATGATGAAATAAATGATTTGAGTATTAATAAGTTAATGGAAATCGAAAATTCCGCCGAAAGTGTTAATAATGTAACAATCGTTATCATTGAAAGCACTGGTAATATCGATGAACTGAATGAGCTAATGCAATTTAGCCTATACAAAGAAAAAATTCCATTGAATAAGTTTTGGATAACGGAAGATACAATAAAAAAGGTTAACGAGGGTAAGACAGTTAAACAGTTATATAATCAAGGGAAAATAAAGTCAAGCTTTCTGACTTTATTGTATGAACAGGAGGGTCATCTTGTTTTAATCGGTACAGTTGTCGTTCATAATACCGATGCAATGAAAATTATCAATCAATTAAATTTTTACTCCATTGTTTTCGGAATCATCATTATCTTATTGTTAGTCGCTTATTATTCTAAAAAAATCATTACTCCATTAGAAAAGCTACAAAGTGTGGCAAAGGATATTGCCAATTTGAACTTTAAACAAGTAAATATAAAGTCGGGAGATGAAATAGAGGAATTATCTCACAGTATCAATGATATGAGCACTCGCTTAAAAAATGCCCATTTCCAATTAGAAATGAAAAATCAAAATTTAAATACATTGGTATCAAACATATCCCATGAAGTAAAAACACCATTATCATTAATACAAGCCTATACAATAGGCATAAAGGATGGCTTTGATGATGGCACATATACGAATGTTATCTTGGAACAAGTGAGAAATACATCCGATATGGTAGATCATTTAATTATGCTTGCTAAAGTTCAAGCCTTGGATGTTAGCAAAGAAATGTTTGATTTAAGAGTGTTTCTCCAAAAGTTAATTTTACATTATAAAGCTCTATTGAATAACGATGGCATAGAAGTTCGCGATCACTTAGATTCAGCTGAGAAATGCATGGTAAAAGCAGATAAAAGACAAATGGATATTGTATTTAACAACCTTATTAGCAACGCCATTAAGTATGGGGAAGAAGACTTTTTTGTCATAACATTGGAGAATGATCTTGACGGCAGTTTGAAATTCGAAATAAAAAATAAAACAACAATAGTAAAAGAAGAACATTTGCAAAATATATGGGATTCTTTTTATGTGATAGAAGAATCGAGAAATAAAGAAATTTCTGGAACGGGATTGGGCTTGGCAATAGTAGCCAATATATTGGCTAAAAATGATTTAAGATATGAAGTTACTTTAAACGGGATGAATATTCATTTTACGATATGGTTTGAAACACAGTAGGGCATCACCACATTGGTGATGCTTCAGTTTGTAGACAAAAGGGGTTCGGAATTAAAAAATTCCGAACCCCTTTTGAAACCCCTTTTGAATTTTCGCCTAAAGTTAAGAGATTGGGGCTCTACGAGCCCACTATGTTAGGCCATTTTTGGATCTTGCCATGTCCAATTGGCCATCTTCTTTAAATTAATGGCAGCGAAAGTAAGCATCGTCTGCATCGATAATTTTTTAAGTCCCCTTAAAGTAGTCCAACGCATACCATGCTTTTCTTTTGCATCTACGAATACAAGCTCAATCGTTTCTTTACGTTTCGCATATATAGGTCTTACATCTTGATGATGACGCAGATGATCTGCTTCTTCCACATGCGTTTGCCAGATATGCCGTGTCACCACTTTTTGATAAACTTTGCTTTCTGTACACTGTGATAAAGATGAGCATATTGTACAGATGTGTTTGGGCGATTTGTACTCGCGATAGCCCTCTTTATTTGTTGTTGAGTACGTTTATAACTCGCCCGAAGGGCAAAGGTAACAATTGTTCGAGGACGTGTATAGGGTAAAGCCGGTATGATTTTTTTGTTAAATAGGTAGTTTGTAATCGCCGGTGTTTTATAAGCTGCATCTGCGGCAACGGCTTCCGGTTTTACAACTTTCTCAATCACTTGTTCAACAAGTGGCTCTAAGATATGACTATCATGTGTATTTCCAGGTGTTACAATCGTTCCTAATACAAAACCGTTGAGGTCTGCGGCCGCGTGGAATGAATAGGCAAACTGTTTTGTTCGTTCATCTTTCACATAGTAGCCACTCTCAGAATCAGTTGTACTTTCTTTTATTCCTTTGGTTTCTTCCTTAACAAATTTATCTGGTGGAAAAGGCTTCTTTCCATGATTTTCACGATCTTGATTTATTTCATCTTGAAGGCGTCCTTGATACGCTCGTGTTTCTTTGCGAACGATTTTCTTTTCAAATTTCCTCTTGTTCGCACTGGCTTTCACATGTGTGGAATCGACGAATATGTGCTCTGCACTTATCAACTTTCTATCAGCAGCTGTCATTAAAATGCGATAGAAAATCTGTTCAAACAGGTCTGTATCTTTAAAGCGTCGCTCATAATTTTTCCTGAACGTAGAGAAATGAGGTGCTTTATCATGGAAACCGTAGCCTAAGAACCAACGGTACGCCATATTTGTTTCAACTTCTTCAATCGTTTTACGCATGGAACGAATACCGAAGGTATATTGGATGAATGTCAGTTTCACTAAAATAACTGGATCAATACTTGGGCGTCCTACCTCTGAATACATATCTTTCACCAAGTCATAAATGAAAGTGAAATCAATGGCAGCCTCCACTTTCCGAACCAAATGGTTCGGTGGCACCAGTTGATCTAAAGTAATCATTTCCAGTTGATCTCGCTGAATAGAATCATGTTTAGAAAGCATCCTCATCACCTCAAGTTTTAATACTTCTATTTTAAAACAAAAAAGACTCTAGGCAAAAGGGTTCTATCTAAAAGTTAAAACAAAGTTGATTGGAACGGAAGGAACGAGACTCCTGCGGGAAAAGCGCGTCTAAGGGAGACCCCGCAGGCGAAAGCCGAGGAGGCTCCCGGACCGCCCGCGGAAAGCGAGTGCCTGGAGTGGAAATCAACGTCCAAATTGTAAAAGCAAAAAAAATATTGTAGGCAAACTCGATTTTCATCGAGTTTGTCTACAGTCTGGGGCATCACCACATTGGTGATGCTTTTTTGTCATACTGTTGTGACATATGAAAGGTACTATATAAATCAGAGATGGACTTTCGATGTTCCAAATAAGGGATGAAAAGGGGAAGAAAAGTGAAACGAGCAAGTTTAGGAAAAATCATTTTTTTTACATTGATATTGATAGGAGCTCTGAATTTTATAAAATTATTTGATATAAACTCAATTTCTACAGAAAAAATGAAAGAAATTCAAAATGTTGTTGATAAGACAAGTATTGGGAAAATACAAGTGAACTGGAAAGACGTTGCTGCGATAGCGAGTGTGGAATATGAACTAGACACAATGACAAAGCAAGAAATAGAAAAGACGGCAAATCTGTTTATTGAGAAGAAGAGAAACCAATATCAATTGAAAGAGGTTGATGAAGTGATTGAAGCGTTAGCTTATAGTGAAAAACAAAAAAAAGAAGTCAATGCATATTTGAAATATTTAAATGGTGAGACTAGCTCAAATATAGAAAATAATGATAGCGTGCAAGTGAGTTTCATTTCCAGCATAAAAGAGGGGGCCATTGATAATTATAAAGAAAATGGTATTCTTCCTTCTATTACAATAGCACAAGCTATATTGGAATCCGGTTGGGGAAAATCAGAGTTGTCTGTGAAGTATAACAATATATTTGGGATAAAAAGTTATAACTGGGATGGCAAGTCGGCAAATATAAGTACGAGAGAATTTCATGAAGAGAATATTCAAGCTGATTTTAGAGTGTATGATACGATTTCCGATTCTCTCCAAGATCATGCAGCTTTTTTAACTGAAAATCCTCGATATGAAAAGAATGGTTTATTTTCTTCTAAAACTTATACGGAGCAGGCGACAGCATTACAAGAAGCAGGGTATAGTACAATAGAAAATGAAGCGGGCGAGAAAATATATAGTGAGTTATTAATAGAATTGATTAGGCAGTATCAATTACAATTAATTGATAGTGAAGCCCAACTTGGTTATGGTTAATGTTTTAATAAAAATGTATGGATGAACTGCTACTCACCTGTCCCTTATAATGTGAAAGTGAGCTTAGTTGCTTGGCCATATAGTAAGACCAAATCCCAACGAAATGAATAAAGAAATAAAATTGTAGTAAATACTGAACATAAACCACATTCTTTGCATAGGGTAGGAGGGTATGGTATATTAATTTGTGAGGAGGGGATGGGCAATGGATGAAATGATAAAGGGTCAAGATTCGATGAATGAAGAAGAATGCTGTTCGACCTCTTCCCACGGCCGAACGAGTCATCACTCAGAAGCAGTAAAAAAGAATTTAACGACCCGGTTAAATCGTATCGAAGGTCAAATTCGCGGTATAAAGGGTCTTATTGAAAAAGATACGTATTGTGATGATGTGATTACCCAGATAGCTGCTACACAAAGCGCAATGAATAGTGTGGCCAAGATTTTATTAGAGGGCCATCTAAAGAATTGTGTGGTTGAACGGCTGAATGATGGGGATACAGCGGTCATAGATGAAGTGCTTATAACGATTCAAAAATTAATGAAAAAATAAAGGAGTAGTGTGTTATGGAAAATGTAACATTGAATGTAAGTGGAATGTCTTGTGGTCATTGTGTGAATGCCGTTGAAGGAAATGTAGGAAAGCTGTCAGGTGTGGAAAGTGTAAAAGTTCATTTGGATGCAGGAAAAGTAGATGTAGCGTTTGATAAAGAAAAAGTATCACTTGAAAAAATAAAAGAAACAATCGATGATCAAGGATACGATGTCGAGTGATTGATGAGGGTGCTGCCTAAAGCACTTCTTTTTTACAAAAAATTATACCCCATATAGGTATAGAAGGCGGGGATGATGTGAGCAACCATATTAAAGAAACAAGTATGCAAATTTCAGGTATGACTTGTGCTGCATGTGCATCAAGGATTGAAAAAGGGTTAAACAAAATGGAAGGCGTTGAAGAAGCGACCGTTAATTTGGCCCTTGAGAAATCAGTCATCAAATATGATGCAGAAAAATTAAGCAACCAGGACTTTGAAAAGAAGATTCAAGATCTTGGCTACGATGTGGTAAAAGAGAAAAAGGAATTTACCATTACGGGTATGACCTGCGCTGCCTGTGCAACGCGAATTGAAAAAGGGTTAAATAAGTTGGATGGAGTGAACATGGCTAATGTGAATCTAGCTCTCGAAAATGCGACCGTCGAATATGATCACAGCGAAGCCTCACCAGTTGACATTATTCAAAGAGTCGAGAAGCTGGGGTATGGGGCAATCATCAAGGAAGATAATATGGAATCAGTGGATTTCCGTCAAAAGGAAATTCAAAGACAAAAGAATAAATTCATCTTTTCCGCCATTTTATCTTTTCCATTGCTATGGGCGATGGTAAGCCATTTTAGCTTTACTTCGTTTATCTATATGCCTGATTTCCTCATGAATCCATGGGTGCAAATGGCCCTTGCCACTCCTGTACAATTCATCATCGGAAAGCAGTTTTATGTAGGTGCTTATAAAGCCTTGAAAAATAAAAGTGCCAATATGGATGTATTAGTCGCAATGGGAACATCTGCTGCTTATTTTTACAGTGTCTATCAGGCATTCATCTCGATCGGATTGCACCACCATACGGCACAACTTTATTTTGAAACAAGTTCCATTCTTATCACCCTCATCCTATTAGGGAAGCTTTTTGAAGCAAAAGCAAAAGGACGTTCCTCCGAGGCCATCAAAAAATTGATGAGCCTTCAAGCTAAAACGGCATTAGTGTTAAGGAATGGGGAAGAACGTGAAATACTCCTTGAAGAGGTCATCGTAGGTGATGTGGTTTTGGTGAAGCCGGGTGAAAAAATCCCTGTCGATGGAGAAGTGGTCGAAGGGAACTCCGCCGTTGATGAATCCATGTTAACGGGTGAGAGCATTCCGGTTGATAAAGCAATCGGTGATACTGTGATTGGGTCAACATTAAATAAAAATGGTTTTCTCAAAATGAAAGCAACAAAAATCGGAAGGAATACAGCTCTTTCTCAAATCATCAAGGTCGTCGAAGATGCTCAAGGGTCTAAAGCTCCGATTCAACGGCTTGCAGACCAAATTTCCGGAGTTTTCGTTCCCATCGTTGTCGGTATCGCCCTTTTAACTTTTCTCGTTTGGATGATATGGGTTAACCCTGGACAATTCACACCCGCTTTGGAAGCGATGATTGCCGTTCTTGTCATAGCTTGTCCATGTGCCCTAGGTTTGGCCACTCCCACATCCATCATGGCGGGATCGGGGCGAGCTGCTGAATTCGGTATTTTATTTAAAGGAGGGGAACACTTGGAGACCACTCACCATATTGATACGGTCATTTTGGATAAAACGGGAACGGTTACGAATGGTACCCCTGTTTTGACAGATGTCCTTATCGAGAACGGAATGGAAGAAGTCCAGTTTCTATCTCTTATCGGTGCAGCTGAAAAACAATCGGAGCATCCCCTTGCCCAATCGATCGTAAAAGGAATTCAATCAAGGCAAATAAGACTTGCCGCGGTTGGGGAGTTTGAAGCGATTCCCGGTTATGGGGTGAGGGCTATAGTGGATGAAAAAGTGTTATTAATTGGAACACGTAAATTGATGAAGCAAAATCACGTGGATATTACAAAGGCGCTAATCGCAATGGAAGAGCTTGAAGAGCAGGGGAAAACAGCAATGCTTGCTAGCTTTGATGGTGAATATACCGGCCTCATTGCTGTTGCAGATACGATTAAAGATACCTCACTTACAGCGATTAAGAGGTTAAAAGCGATGAATATCCGGGTCATCATGATAACGGGGGATAATCAAAGGACAGCAAATGCCATCGGAAATCAAGTGGGCATCGACCAAGTGATTGCAGAAGTCCTTCCTGAAGGGAAAGCGGACGAAGTGAAAAAACTTCAGGCTTCCGGCAAAAAAGTGGCAATGGTCGGGGATGGTATAAATGATGCACCCGCGCTTGCGCTGGCTGATATTGGAATGGCTATTGGAACCGGGACGGACGTAGCCATGGAAGCTGCGGATATCACTTTGATCCGCGGTGATTTAAACAGCATTGCAGATGCAATCCTCATGAGCAGGAATACGATGCGCAATATCAAGCAAAACCTGTTCTGGGCCTTTTCCTATAACGTAATCGGAATACCGATTGCGGCAATCGGGCTCCTTGCCCCGTGGTTAGCAGGTGCTGCCATGGCTTTCAGTTCTGTTTCAGTCGTATTGAATGCGCTTCGCCTACAAAAGGTAAAGCTCTAAAAATCATGTAAATATTTTATGAAGGCATTGGTACTGGTATCAATGCCTTTATCTACTTGCATTCTTAGAAGAATGAATCATTGACACTTGTCACCTAAACAAGAGCGAAAATAGGGTCTAAATTAAGTATCTGGAATGATCGTAACAGCGATCGTCCGAACGGGAGCATTTTTTCCTTTGGCCGAGGCATGATAGTATTTAGTCATTAATTCGTTCAATTCATGTTGAAATTGGATAAAGTGATCTCCATCCAGCTTTAATTCCACTAAGGAAAAAGTTGCACCGTCTTCCTTGTCGTTTTGTTCTTCCAATTTCTTAAGATAACTTTGGTATTGTGTCATAAGGGATAATTGATAATAGGAAACATAATCAAGCTTCTTCTCAGTAGAAGCTTTTTTCCATTCTTCTATACTAATTTTAGCTTCCATTTCATTTAAAGCGTAATATTTTTCGGAAACGGATTTCACCTTTTTTTCTTTAATAACGCGAATGATGCCTGCATCCAACATGACTTGTATATGTCTATATAGTGTTGCTTGTGGTACGTCTTCAATGATTTTTACCATTTCCAAGGGGGTTAAACCGTTTTCATTGTTCCTCATAAGTACTTGAGAAATTTTCATTCTTACCGGGTGCATTAAAACTTCAACTTTATTGATCATAAAGTTCTCCTTGTATGTCGTATTTTTATTCTTATTATAAATAATGAGAATGGGTATTGCAATGCTCTCTCTTTGAAGTTATTATTATCATTATCAATACTGATAATGAAATAAAGGGGAGTGAATAAATGAAACTGCACTATGGGTTTGATGATCTAAAAGATATTGATTTAATGGCCTTTATCCCGATAATATTGCCGTTTTTAGCAGTAGGTCTACTATTGGTATCCATTGCATTAATTGATTTGTACAGACATAGAAACACAAGGGAAAACGTCCTCATCTGGACACTGGTTATCCTTTTTGTCAATACAATCGGTCCAATTCTGTACCTAGTTATAGGGCGAAAGGATCGTGAAAGATCATGAAGTTGGAAATCCTGAATGTGACGAAAGCATTTAAAGGAAAAGTCGCTGTCGATAATTTCTCGATGGAACTGGAATCGGGAGAATGTGTCGGTTTAATCGGACCGAATGGAGCGGGGAAATCCACGTTACTAAAAGTGATTTCAAATATAACCGATCCAAACGCAGGTGAAGTTTTGCTAAATGGCCAAGAAATATCGAAAATGAAAAGTGAAATTGGCTACCTGCCACAGTATCCTAATTTTTTTCATTGGATGACAGCGAAAGAAACGCTTACTTTCATGGGGCAACTATCTGGTTTAAAAAAGGAAGAATTAACAAAAACAATACCCGAGATTTTAGCTAAAGTTGGTCTTCGTGGTGAAGAAAATTCTAAAGTTGGCACTTATTCTGGAGGGATGAAACAGAGACTCGGCATTGCCCAAGCATTGCTGCATAAGCCTTCGCTTATTGTCATGGATGAACCTGTTTCCGCATTGGATCCAGTTGGCCGAAGAGAAGTGCTTAACTTGATTGGAGAAATAAAAAAAGAAACGACGATTTTATTATCCACCCATATATTGAGCGATGCTGAAGAGATATGCGAACGATTTGTTATTATAAAAGATGGAATAAAAATTGAAGATACGACGATCTCCAACCTCTTAAACCGCAATGGCAAAAATAAGCTATGCGTTGAAATTACAGCGAAAGATCAAAAATGGGTTGAGATTGTAAAAAAATTACCTTATGTGAAGGAAGTCGAGGTCATTGGGCATAAAGTCAACATAAAGGTTGAAAACATCAAAAAAAACAAAAATATGTTACTGGAACATGCACTTGAAAATAAAGTGGACATTGTAAAATTCGATATGAATAACGATACTCTGGAAGATATTTTCTTGAAAATGGTGGTCGTGAAATGAAAAAGTTTATTGTACTGCTAAAAAAAGAATATATACATATGGTACGGGATATTAAGGTTATTTGGCTGCCTGTCGTTTTCATCTTTTTAGGGATCACACAACCGATAGTAACTCATTACCTGCCATCCATTTTGAAAGCATTAGGCGGTGGTCAGGGAATTACCATTGATCCGAGTATGACTTCCCAAAGAGGGGGGGAAGTACTAGCCAGTACGTTAGGGTCTCAATTTGATCAGCTTGGACTTATGATTCTTGTAATCTCAATGATGGGTATTATACAAACAGACAAAGCAAATGGCATGTTGGCGTTTATTCTAACTAGGCCTGTTACCGTTATTTCCTATATAGCTGGAAAAATCGTATCACATTATTCGATAGCGGCTTTAAGTGTGGCAATTGGATACTTTGCTTCTTATCTATATGCAAATTACCTTTTTACTAATGTTCCATTTTCACATATGATATCTGCACTTTTATTATATCTTGTTTGGATTCTTTTTATCGTCACTTTCACAACGATGATCAGTACTATTTTTAACAGCCAAGGTGTTATTGCGTTAATTTCGATTATTTTTCTCATAGGCTGCAGAATCATTGTTGGTTTAAGTCCGGTTATCGATTTTGTAAATTCAGCAAGCATGAGCAAGCATGCCATGACTGTACTCATCACAGGTACAATAAGTTCCAATGCAATTGCTAACCTACTTGTAACGCTATTCTGGATTGTTTTGATGCTCTTTGTAACGAATTATTGGATTGCCAATAAAAAATTCAATCATGAATAAAGCAATACTAGTGAATGAATACACCTATTGATTTACCATTCTATACAAATAAAAGCCGATGATTCATAGGGACCATCGGCACTCTTCCTGAATTTTTCGGGTGCTATACCGAGCTTATTTTAAACAGAAAAATACATAATCTGTAGGTACACCACGCTCGCCTTGTTAATGGAGCATCGCTGACACATTACCCCGATGATAGGTACCGTGATTGACCACATGATGGATGAGGTCGGCAAGTACAAACTCACAAACCCCCATTTTGGGGTGTTCGGCTACTACGGTCCTTTCGAGATCAGGCTCCAAAGCAAAAAAATTGTCATATTCCTTATAAAGTTCATCATAGCAGGATTCAAGTCCTTTTATTGAGATTCCACGCACTTCTTCCCGCCGCTGCTCTACTTTCCTAAACGTATCTTGAATGGTGCTTCCTTTCATGATCTCCAGCCATGTTATATCCGTAGCGTAAAGATGAACCAAGACGTCCTTAATGGATGTAAAGACACTTTTCAACGTATCACCATAAACTCCATCCGGTAATTTTTTTACGTGTTGGAACACTTGAGTATTAGCCCAAACATGATAATCATACATTTTCTTTGCTCGGTTCTTTTCCATTTACTCACTCCTTTACCTTAACCCTTTCGACAATATTCAAACAATACCTTTCTAAGGTGAATTGTAACCTGCCGAAACCTGGATGTTGGTGAGTTTCGACTGGTAACTTCTGAACAAATACTAGTGAATTAATGAGTTCCCATTTTTGCCAATAAAGACTTATATTTAATCATTTTTTCATTAAATCCAGCCAACAACCACGTTTGTTTTTTGACTGACACTAAATTGGAGGCCGATTATTAGAGATAATTTCAACACTGATATTTATATAAAAA
>NZ_JBHXAS010000096.1:0-18582 GCF_042727425.1 Peribacillus sp. NPDC060253 | reverse complement strand
GCCATTCCCCATGGGAATGGCTCTTCCCATTCACCAAGAATATGTATAAGCTCTACTTCATCAATCCCAAAACCCGCGTCCTACATTTCAAATTCCAAGCCAAAATGAAGTATAATAAAGAGATGCTTCAAAAGCCCATTCAAAATATAGGGCCCTCCCCCTCCTTCACTAGGTTTTGTGAAGTGTAAAGGGGATGATGGATTTAAAGGCATGGTCAAAGTGAATGCTAGGAATTCCTGTTTGGAGGATATATATCCGAACCACTTATATTCAAAGGGGTTTTTGACGATATTGACTTTTACAGGGTTTAAATGAATATACGGATTTTTGCAGTAAGCGGTTTGTTCGATTAGTTGATTAAGACGGTAAGAGAACAGCCATGAAAAAAGGTCCAGCAAAGTGCATATGATGCCCTTAAATAATGTCATGTGCATTTGCTCTGGATGTAATATATACACGGTACCAGGGTGTCAAATCCTCGGTTACCCAGGCAGAAATACTATTGTTAAAGTACTGATGTTTCATGGCAGACAAAAATATCATTTCGGTAGACAGGGTTTGACCCTGAAGGAGGAGACTATGGAGCGGGAGTTGTTGTTAGTTGGGGAGCGGCTGGCGGAATTTTTGGAGGCTGGGAATCCGGATGATTCAGACGTTGTGAATCAGGGGCTCCAGTTATACCGTCAGGGGCTTGTTGACATTAAAGAAGAAGCGGTAGATACGATTGCGGCAGAGGTACAGGATGAGACACGCCATAAGGCCAGGTTGAACCTTCTCTTCCCTCAAGATGGAAGCTGTACATGTGATTCAAGGTTCATTTGCCGGCATCAAATGGCCGTTTTCTTTTCTGCGTATTCAGATAACGCCAGTGTTTCCGACTGGCTGAGCGAATGGAAAGCGCCAAAGAATACCTCAACCGCCCAAGCGCTGCAGCAAGTTAAGAGGGCAAGTGAATTACTTAAACAAGCAGAGGAGAAATCGATCATCTTAGATAAAAGCTATCCATCATGGAAGCATTTCGTGAATGTTACCTTCGCGGAACACGTCGAGCCTCATATAGGCGAGCCAACTTATATGATTGAAAACCATATACAAACCTACTTTAAACGACTTAGCTCAAAAGCTCCAATGGAAAGGGAATGGAAACTGCTTTACCATTTCGTTACGCAATTTTGCACGATGCAGCTGACACTGAGAATGATTCAGTTACATAAAGGCCAGACGCAAACAATCAGGGTCTTTTATGCTCTTGCTGTTGACCTGGCAGAAGAGCTGCATGAAACGGTACAGCCGCTTAGCCGACAAGCGAGGCCTTTCGCCTTTGATCCCTTCGTATTCAGCATCAAGGAAGATGTAGCTAAACTTCTGGATGGCAAAGAAGGTCTAGAATATGAAAAAATCGATCTCTACCGGGAAATTTGGAGCTACTTATTCTCCAACTCCTCTTGGCGCAAAGAGGAACTGGAACGAATAAAGGAAGAACTACCAGAGAAGTATATGGGCACGACTGAGAGGACGTCCTATTCCCTCGCAGCCATTCACCTATCCCTTCTTGAGAATAAAGATAAACAAGCGATTGACCTTCTACATGAATTAAAGAAGGAAGCCTGTCCATACATTTTTTATTGGCTGAATCTCCTATCTGAATCAGACAACCGATCACGGGGTATCCCTTTCATTGAATTCATCATCGCTAATGTACAGGAGTTCCTGGCTGGTTTATCCGATTATTATCAGCGCGTGGATTTCGTACGGACCTTTACGACCTTGATTAGCAGTTGCTGTTATAAATTAAAACGGACCGATTTGCTTGAGAAATTTTACAGAGCAACCCTTCCACACAGCTATTGGAATTATGCAAACTTCCTTTTTGAACAAGGACAATATAAAAAGTGGGTGGAGATGCATATTTACTCAGAAATCAGCATTGACTTAATCAGCAGTGAGTCCATCAAGGAAGTGGTCTCTAAAGAACCAGAACTGATTCTGCCGCTTTATTATCACGCGGTTCAGGAAAAAGTTTCCTTGAAGAACCGACCTGCCTATAAGCAAGCTGTCCGTTATTTAAAAAAAATGCGCACCATCTATAAAAAGAGCAAAAAGGAAGACGTATTTGAACGTTATATACTATATGTAGCAGATTCAACTAAACGGCTTCGCGCTTTCCAAGAAGAACTAAAAAGGGGTAAGCTTATCGATGTTTAATCCAGGGAAATTAAAAATCAAAATAGCGGCTCTCGAAAACGGATCATACGTCCTTGGTGTCGTCAATGAAGAGAATACCTTCCTCAACTCGAATTATGTACGCAGACTGTTATTCAATTGGGATGATGCAAGCTTTTATGGAACCAAAATGACTATGGATATAATTGATGGAAATCCTGTTTTCATTCTTGATGCTTGGGGTCTTCTCAACTTTTTTGCGAAGGAAAGCTTTAACTCCTTCATAGAATGGGAATGGTCGGAGATCTCCTCCCTTTGCCTGTCAGCAGCGCCTGTCCTTCATGAATCCATTGAAGCCGGAATCCCCGTACCGGATTTCACTAACCTGCAGTTAGACTCCATTGGCTGGAAGCTTCCGGAAGAGGTAGAGGAGGAATTCGTCCCTTCGTTTTGGGAAGAAGGTATATCTTTAGATCTCCCTTCACCTGAAGCGGAAACCAATCGGACTTTTATCGAAAAGTGGTATAACCGTGCAGCTAATATGTATTTAAAAAACTACTCACCCATGCAGCATAAATGGAGCGAAGCCGTCGGGGCTTTAAAGGACTCCCGACTTTCACCTGAAGAATTACAGGCCTTTTTTGACAAAGACAGCTGGCAGGAATGGCTAGGTACCCAGCCAGATCCCAAACCCTTCACTATAGGCCTTCGTTTAACTGAGCCTCCTGATGGTAATGGGCCTTGGGTACTCGATGTCACCCTTCGTTCCAAAAGGGATGAGAATATCATCGAAACATATACAGGAAAAAAATTGCCGCGCGGCTGGAATAAGTATGCAAGTGATGTGGTGCGTGCTACGAAACGATGGCAACACGTCGTGCCATGGCTTGGGGAAAATGGACGTCTAAAAAGGGAGATTTCGGAATCGGATGCATGGGAGTTCTTGACCGACGCAAGCGAAAAACTCCTGTTTCTTGGCGTTGAAATTCTTCTTCCATCTTGGTGGCTTGCCTTGAAGGAGTCCTCATTGAAGGTGAAGGCAAAAGTTAAGAGCCAATCCAACCGCGGCCCTTCTTACGTAGGGCTGAAAGCAATAATGGACTTCGATTGGAGGTTCTCATTAAATGGCAAAGAGCTCACTGAGGCGGAGTTCGAGGAGCTCGTCAATGAAAAGAGGCGGCTTGTTTTCATCCGCGGCCAATGGGTCAAGCTTGACCCTGCTTTCATTAAACAAATTCAAGGGCTGATGGAAACAGCTAATGAAAAAGGAATTCAATTGGCTGACTTACTGCAGCAAGAATTATTATTGAATGACGTAAATGAAGATGGCGATGAAGATTCAGGAAACGAAGAAATGCTCCGAGTTCAATTTGAATTGAATCAGGAGCTTCGTAAGATGGTGGGAAGACTGAGGGAAACCAAAAACATTTCCATCTTACCCGTCCCTCCTGCACTACAAGGCGATTTACGCCCCTATCAAAAACTGGGCATGAGCTGGCTGCTTTTTTTAAGGGAGCATGGTTTTGGTGCTTGTCTGGCAGATGATATGGGGCTGGGGAAAACGGTTCAGATGATTGCTTACCTCCTTCATGTGAAAGAAAGAGAAGGAGCAAGTAAAGAGCTACCCATTACCCCGAGGGATGAACAAAAGAGTGAACCGATCATCGTCGAAGAGGAAAGTAATGCAGAGAGCAGTGATGAGGCAGAAGTTATTACTTCCACACCCGAACCTGTTTCTGTTAAATCGGCACTCATCGTCTGTCCAACCTCCGTCCTAGGCAACTGGCAAAAGGAGTTGGAAAAATTCGCACCAACACTTAAAGTCCACCTTCATTACGGATCAAACCGAGCAAAAGGTGAAGCATTTGCTAAAAAGGCAGCTCAACATGATATTGTGTTAACATCGTATGGCCTGACCCACCAAGATGTCGTTGAACTATCCTCCATCGAGTGGAGCAGCGTAATCCTTGATGAAGCACAGAACATCAAGAATGCCCAAACAAAGCAATCCAAGGCAGTCCGCAAGCTCAGCGGCCAGCATCATATTGCCTTGTCGGGTACGCCAATGGAAAACCGTTTAAGTGAGCTATGGGCGATTTTTGATTTCATTAACAAAGGATACCTTGGAACATTAGGTCAGTTCCAGGAAAAATATGTAGCCACCATTGAACGTGATGAACAGAAAGATAAAATCAAGGAATTACAGCGTTTAATACAACCATTTTTGCTGCGCCGTACAAAACGCGATAAAGATGTGGCTCTTAATCTTCCGGATAAGCAAGAACAAAAGGAGTTCGTGCCGCTTACCACCGAGCAAGCATCGTTATATGAACAACTTATCAAGGATACCTTCACTGATATCGAACAGCTGTCTGCCTTTGAACGAAAGGGCATCATCCTGCAGATGCTGAATAAGCTAAAGCAACTTTGCAATCACCCAGCTCTTTACCTAAAAGAGATGGAAAAGGAAAACATCATGAAGGCGCCTAACCGATCTGGCAAACTCGAGAAGCTGACTGAGCTTGTCGATGCTGTCCGCGAACAGGATGAAAGCTGCCTCATTTTCACTCAATATATTGGGATGGGCAACATGATGAAAGAATTGTTGGAAAAACGGTATGGCCTTGAAGTGCCATTCCTGAACGGGAGTGCGAACAAAAAGCAGCGTGATGAAATGATCACAAGATTCCAAGATGGGGAATTCCCAATCTTCATTCTCTCGTTAAAAGCAGGGGGCACCGGTCTTAATCTAACAGAAGCAAATCATGTGATTCACTACGACCGCTGGTGGAATCCAGCTGTTGAAAATCAAGCCACCGACCGTGCTTACCGAATTGGACAACAGCGCTTTGTTCATGTTCATAAGCTTATATGCACAGGGACACTCGAAGAAAAAATCGACCAGATGCTTGATAAAAAGCAAGCACTGAACGACGAGATCATCAGCAGTGACAACTGGATCACTGAACTTTCCACAGAGGAAATCAAGGACTTGGTTGCTCTGCAATGATGGCCTTACCCGTCCCGATAAGATGATGAATGAGGATGGGGTTAGACATTAAAATAAAGGAGAATACATATCGAATATGTATTCTCCTTTTTATTAAGATTACGTCCATTGCAGCAGCAATACTAAAACACCCATCTTGTTCAATAGGGTTATTGGGCAAATCCTAATCCGGACATAACTTCCAAACTACCGATGGAAGATGCACTTTTAGCCTATGACTGATTAGTCAAGTTTGAATGCTGATGTCCTTTATTAGCTAAGTAAAAATGGATTTCACCATATAGAGAGCCGTTATCCAGATAATTACTGCAGAGATCTTATTTAATATTCTTAGGAACCGGCCTGATGTATCTACCTTTTTCAGCATTCGTCCCGCCAGACATAATCCATGGAACCAGCACCAGGATACGAGGATGCATGTTGCCGTGAATATCGTTTTTTCCGTTCCTGAATATACAAGTGAGCTTGAACCGATTACGCCTATCGTATCTAAGATTGCATGTGGATTCAGTAATGATACAGATAAAGCAAATACAATTTGTTTTTTGGTGGACATCTGCATAGTTTGAGCACCGGATTGTGGGTTCGCTTTGGCAAACCAGATCTGAAAACCCATATATATTAAAAATATAACTCCGATTATGATTAATGAAAGACGCAGCCAATCATATTGCATGACAATCAACGAAACACCTAGAACGGCTAATAGAATGAGTAATGTATCACAAATGGCAGCTGTGATCGTTGCAGGCAAAGCTTTTTTTAAGGTAGGTTGAATTGCGCCTTGATTAAAAATAAATACATTTTGTACCCCTAATGGCAGTATCAGCCCTAATGCCAATATTAGTCCATGGAAAAATGGTTCCATACAAATACCTCCCTCCTTTCATATTCATTATAATGAAAAACACATGGGAATTGACCATCCATTTGGTTGGTTTTCAACCCAACCAATCCATAAGGAATATAGAACATGAAAGGAGTAATTGTTTTCGTATGTTTATCGAATGGAAACCAAATCGGCCTTCTAACCGATCACTTCACCAACAAATAGTTGAATGGATGCAACAACAAATTACACGAGGGGAATGGCCAGTTGCGACCAAGCTTCCATCACAGCGCTCATTGGCCGATTCTCTTGGGGTGAACAGGAGTACCATTATTTCAGCTATAGAGGAGTTAATTGCAGACGGATTACTGGAAACCAAGGTTGGGTCTGGTACATTTGTTTCTAATAACACATGGAATGTGCTCGTCTCCAGCAAACAGCCCGACTGGAAAAACTATGTACGGAACGGCCTTCATGAGCCTAATTTAAAAACGATTCAGGACATTAATCAATATGAAACGGACACTGCCATTATCAGATTGGGCACTGGTGAACTTTCTCCATCTCTATTGCCTACAAAAAAAATCGAAAAGACTTTGCAAACCACATCTTTTGATGCTCACTCATTGGGCTATTCTGAACCCAAAGGTGATAAAGGCCTTCGCCACAGTATAAGTGATTATTTAAAGTCAAAAGGAGTAATTGCCAGCCCCAGTTCCCTTATGATCGTGTCAGGGGGGCTTCAGGCGCTTCAATTGATTTCGGTGGGTTTACTTCAGAAAGGATCAATGATTTTACATGAGTCTCCTTCGTATTTAAATTCTGTTCATCCCTTTCAATCTGCGGGCATGCATTTAGTAGGCTTATCAAAACAAGTCCGGGAAAGTATTCCCACTCAAATAAAGCGTATCAATGGAAGGCAGAAAGCGTCACTCTTTTATACCGTTCCAACGTTTAACAACCCAACCAATACTACATGGACAAAAGAAGAAAGACTAAACCTCTTATCCATTTGCAATAAAGAACAGATTCCGATTATTGAAGATGACGTATATAGTGACCTATGGTTTGAAAATGAACCGCCACTACCTATTAAATCCCAAGATACTGATGGCCTTGTCTTGTACATTGGCAGCATGTCCAAAACATTAAGCCCCGGGCTGCGCATCGGATGGATCGCTGGTCCAATAACGGTGATTGAAAGGTTAGCGGATATTAAAATGCAAATGGATTACGGTTCAAGTGCACTATCTCAACATCTTGTGGCTGAATGGTTAACGAGTGGTCAATATTCGAAGCATTTAGAGTGGCTGCGGTATGAGTTGAAGGTACGCAGAGATTTTACATTAACTCTTCTCAATCAATATTTTAAGGGAATAGCTGAATGGCAAATACCCCAAGGCGGATTTTATATATGGTTAAAATTATGTAAACCAATTGTGAATCCAAACCTTTTCAAGCAGGCGATAAAGGAGAACATACTCATTAATCCGGGGTACATATATGAACCAAGCAACAATACACATCTTCGGCTATCATATTCATATGCGTCTGAGGAAGAGTTAGCTTATGGTATTCAAACCCTCTCAAAGATCATTCGCCGGCTGATTTGACTTCTTGAAGGATAGGAGACGCTCATCATGTTGAGGAGCTGCCGTGGCAGCTCCATCCTTATTGAGTAAAGTAACTCTTCGTACGTTTCATTTAACGGAAGTCTCATACCTTACAATGTCCTGCAGCTTTAGAGGATGATATCACGGATTAGCAGCTTTCATTTTTACGTTCCGCTCTTTTTGCTGGATAATGAAAAAAGAATGGTGATAGCCATGATTGATCATGATATGATCGAGGATTGCAGTAAGCACCTCACCCTTATTCGGCTGATATGTCTCTGACCTTTCCTCAATGATGATTTTTTCTTGGTGGGGGTCATAATTAATAGATGTTTCAGCACCTTTTTCAAAAAAAGAAAGGGTTACCTCCTGACATAGAGGAAAATGCTGATAGGGTGAATCTGAGCGGGGATCCTTTTCAAAGGGAGCATGGAGGTGCTGAAGTGCATCAAAAAAACTCGTTTTTGTAAGATGTGACCTGTCGCTTCCTCTCCTTTCGATTTTCACTGTAATTCCAAGACTACTTACTTTATTGCTGGATTTCTTCTTATAATTCATAGATACCCTCCTTTTAATAGGTTCTTTATACCTAATTCTTTTATCCCACTCCATATACCTGCCGGATAATGAAAATAATTCCTCACTAATAGATTTACATATTTGCACGGTGAAAACTCAGCAAACTACTCCATTACATCACTAAAGAATTCATTCATCAAATCCATACTCGATAAAAAACAGCCCTCTTGGATAAGAGGGCTTAGACTATATAAAAACTTGATATTAATTGATTTTACCTACATTTTTTTTGAGGGTTTGTACTATTCGAACGTTGATTTCCACTCCAGGCACTCGCTTTCCGCGGGCGGTCCGGGAGCCTCCTCGGCGCTCTTTGCGCCTGTGGGGTCTCCCTTGGACACGCTTTTTCCGCAGGAGTCTCGTACCTTCCGTTCCAATCAACTGTAGGAAAACCGGCTTCTCTTCGTACAAAAGGAGATTAGGAATAATCTACCCCAAACCATGATTAGAAAAGAAGACTTGGTACTCCTTAATGAATTTTTACATTTTTATATGAAATGAAACCTCATCAGATTGAAGAAATTTGCGATACTCCTGCCGAATAACCGGCTAGCCAAGACCCCACAGACGCTTGCGTCGAGGAGGCTTGGCAGACAGTCGGTGGAAAGGGAGCGGATTTCTGAAATCAACTGGAACTTTTTTGAAAGGAAAAACTGCAGGCAAACTCGCTTCTCATAGAGTTTGTCTACAGTCTGAGCCCTATTGGATAAGAGGGCTGCCTTTCGTTATTTTTTTGCTTTATTGATGTTAAAGGATTTCTTCGATTCATTTCCTGCAAGATCTGTCACCTTAAATTCAAACTTGTTGTTGCCTGATTTAAGCGGCAGTTCCAAATCCTCTATCTTCTTCTTATAGGCACGCATTTTATATGGTTCCTTGAATTCATGATAGAATACTTCGCTTCCGTTCAGATAAAGGCGGATTTCATCGAAATTATCCTCTACCGTCACATCCACTTTTGGATTCTTGCCTTTGACTCCCACAGTTTCCGGTACTCCTTTAACTTTTAAAACCGGCTTTGTTGCATCGATCATAATCGTCCGTTTAAAGGAAACCGTGTTATCCCATTTATCGGTTGCTTTAACCGTGAAGCTTTGGACACCCTCTTCAAATTTCTTTTCATATGAGAATTCATATTTATTATTCGTCTTGTTATATGTTACAGGGACCGTTTTATTGTCGATTTTAAATTCCTTTATTTCTGACGCTTCTTCAATATCCCCTGTTATTTTGATTTTATTTTTATTGTTCACGCTTAAGGCTTCAGGACTTTTGATCTTAACAGCAGGTGCATGATTATCAATTGGTGCTGAATCTTTGGCCAATTCAGTTTCAGCCGCTTTTTCATTACCTGCAAAGTCAATTCCCACAACCTGAACCTTTTCCCCTTTTACATCAGGCAGGGTGAATTGTTTCGTATTCGCCGGGAGCGGCTCTTCCATGATGGATGCTCCATCGACTTGTACATCGTAATAAGCAAGCCCTGAACCATTCAAATTATCCTTACCTTGGATGGTTAATACATTGCCTTTTTTCGAAATCTTGACTGTCGGCTTTACCGTATCGATTTTGATTGGCATTTTAAACGTCTGCCATTTTGCACCCTCGTAATCTATCATCGCTTTGATTTCAAAATAATAGACCCCATCCTTAGCCATTGCATTATTGACTTTACCGTCCCATTTACGGGCCGGATCAAGTGTGTATGCGGTCCCTTGTCCGCCATCATAATAATCCTTACGTACATTATTCTCTGTGCGAAGTTTCCGGACTGATTTGTTCTCACCATTCAATATATTATATTCTACCTTTTTCGCATTCCTTAAGAATGATAGGACCGGCACGAAGTCATCCTGTGCACCATCACCATTTGGGGAAATCGCAATATTTTTGCCATTGAATGTTTTCCCCGCAGGGTCGTAACCAAGATAAGTGAAATCTTCACCTGCAGTCGATACTCCTCCTGCCCTGCCATAGAAAGACTCTTTATCATATTTAGTGCCATCCAGGATTGGGGCTTTGTCCCACTCCCCTTTAAACCCTACATACGGAACATGTAATTCCGGGTTAGTGTCAGCTGGATCCTTCAATGTTATGAACCCTTCAACGAAATATCCGTTTGGAAAGACCTTGTCAATGTCTACAAGAGTCTGAAGATCATCGCCAAGTACCTTTGCATTGGATATGTCCACTTTCACTTCAAATGTAACAGATTTTTTTGCAGGTACAGTAATCTTGTTTGTATTTTTATTATTGATTTTAATCGAAGCGTTCTTAATTTCCTGTGCCTCTAATTGATTGGCGGAATAACCCAGCTGACCCTGAATGGCATAGTCTGTTTGGATATTTCCTTTTACATCATATTTGACTGCTTTATTACTGAAGTTTTCAACCTTCAAAGTAAAGGCGAACTTATTGCCGATTTCCTTCATGGCAACCTTCGCTTCTTTCGTAAATGCCTCCGTCACGACAGCTGGCGTGGACAAAGCAGATTGAAGCTGCATGATTCCGGCTCCCTGCCTGCGAGGCGAATAAGGGTTTTTCCAGTCAAGGGCATTATTGACGACACCTTGATCCGTTAATGGTTTCGAAGTATTCATCATCAGGTTCTTAGCCAAATTGGCCCGGGCAAATCCATTTAATTTAAAGTCTTTATCCACTCTTTCAAGAACCAGTGCAGAACCGCCGGAAACATGAGGTGCCGCCATCGAAGTGCCGCTCATCATACCATATTCATCGTTGTTCAACGTTGAATAAATTTGTCCGCCTGGTGCAGTGATTTCCGGTTTGAAATCCAGATTTGGTGCTACGCCCCATGAACTGAATGAACTCATTTTTCCTGCTTCTGGATTCACCGCTTTTGTTTTATCACCATTAAAGGTAATCTTCACCTTTTCTCCATCCGTTAAGGCCGCTTTCAGCTTGGCACCATCCGACTTCAACATGAACAGCTGTGGAATGGTGATGCTTGGATCTGTGGCCATGGAAATATATCCGTCAGCATTATTGTAAATAATGACTCCTGTCGCTCCTGCTGCCTGGGCATTTTGCGCTTTTTCTATAAAAGAAAGCGTGCCGCGTTCAATGAGGGCGAACTTGCCTTTAACATCCACTTTGGAAAGCTCCTCTGGCGTCCCAAGACCTGCAGCAACCAAGTCATGTGTTTTATCCTTCAAAGCATTGGGATGTACGCTTGAAGCCGACATGAACGGAGCTTTTCCTGCTTGTCCGTTTATATCATAAGTCGCTGCATCCAAATCCATATAGTTATTCTCGACGGATGCCACTTGCACCGAATCATAAGCAAGTCCAGGTGAGCCTGAAACGCCAATATCCGGGTTTGAAGCTAATGGGTTTGCAAATCCGTTTCCAAAGTGAGCCGAATTTCCTGCTGAAATCGACATGAGGATCCCATTATCAACAGCTCTCGATACGGCCTGCTGCTCAGGATCTTCTGCTGATACAAAACCTGCAGTGGAACCGAGGCTCATATTTAGCACATCTGCCCCAAGAATGATTGCATCATCAATTGCCTTAATATAAATATCACCCCATGTTGTCTGCATGGCGGGATCATTTCCGAATACCTTTAAAGCAAGAAGCTGGGCTTCGGGAGCCACCCCTTTAATCCCGCCATGCTCTTCATCTCCATTGGCACCCGCGGTTCCTGCGACATGCATCCCATGCATGGAGGCTCCTTCACCAAGATCAAGGATTTCTTCATTTTCATCCATGTAATTGTATCCATAAGGTACCTTCGCCTTATAATAGTTGCCTAATAGATGGCTAGATTCCTTCATGCCGTTAATTTCACTTTCAGTCAGTTCTGCTTTATTCTCATCGTTCAGGACCATATCACGGTGAGATGGGTCGATTCCAGTATCGATAATCCCCACGACCATCCCTTCCCCTGTATATCCATATTCCCGCCATGCTTCCTGGGCTTGGATAAGTTCCTTACTATAAAGCATCTCGGGCTTATCAACTGGACGTTCATATTCGTTTGCTATATGTACCTCAGCAACTTCAGGCATGGCTTCCACCTTTTTGATATCACCATACTGAAGTTCACCACTGAACCCATTGACGACCGTCGTAAAACTTTCCATTTCCTTGAAAGCGATTCTTTTGTCTTTCACCTTTTTTTTCAATTTCTTCTGATTAGCTAGCTTTTCGGACTTTAATTGTTGTTTCTTATTTTTCGATAACTGTTTAAAAAGTTTCCCTTCTTTCGAAGCGATTTCTATTGCCGGGGCTTCCTTCATCTCAACGATGACCCTGACCTTCTCGTTACTTTTGTATTTCTTCTCCAAGTCGTTTTTCTTCAGCTTTAGAATACTTTCCTGATTCTTCTTTCCATCACCCGAACCGTTCGGGGGCTCTGGGAGCTTGGCTGCGGAAACGCTTGCAGTAAATACTAATAGAAAGATTGCTAGAATGGACAAGCTTCGTTTAATCAATGAACTTTTCCTCCTCTAAAATAATCAATTTTTGGAATTTTCTTACTAAGTATAAAAGTATCACAACTTTTGGGGTGATTTTAAGAGATAATAGTCACTATTTTCCTATTTCAAACTAGGATATTGTTATTATTTTCATATTTTCATAGTTTTTCAAAATAAAAGATGGCGATGTTAAAAAAACACCACCATCTTACCTCTAGTTTTTCATCCTTGGATCCAACGCATCTCGCAGGCCATCTCCCATTAGGTTAAAGCCGAGTACCGTAAGCATGATCGCAAGGCCAGGGAAAAGAACCGTCCAAGGCGCCTGAATGATGAAAGATCTTGAATCGGCAAGCATTTTCCCCCACTCTGGTGCTGGTGGTTGTGCCCCCAAACCGAGGAAGCCGAGTGCTGCACATTCAATGATGGCAGTAGCAATCGCCAAGGTGCCTTGAACAATAATCGGTGCAAGGCTATTGGGAAGGACGTGATGGAGGAGAATCCGGCCATCTCCCATTCCAATTGCCTTCGCAGCCGTAACATATTCCTCTTCTTTCACCGTTAAAACCCGTGAGCGTAAAAGACGGCCAAATATCGGGACATTGACGATGGCAATGGCGATGAGTGCATTGCGAAGTGATGGTCCTAAAACGGCTACTACCGCAATGGCAAGTAAGATACTTGGAAAGGCTAAAATGATGTCAAAGACCCTCGATATGATTGTATCTATCCACTTTCCGTAATACCCGGCAATAATACCTAGAAAAGACCCAACCAGGACAGACCCGGCTACAGATAAAAAGCCGACTCCTATCGATATGCGCGAGCCATAGATGACTCTACTCAATATATCACGGCCAAATTCATCCGTTCCAAACCAATGTTCCGCAGATGGGGCCAAATGTTTATCACTTAGCTTTTGCCCTTCAAATGAATACGGTGCAATAAGCGGTGCAAAAATGGCGATTAAGATGAAAAATAAAACAATCGCCAGACCAACAAGTGCCACCTTATTTTTCTTAAAACTTTTCCACCCTTCCCTCCAGGGAGAGATGACTTTTTCCTCTGCCTCTTTGGGAGGAAGGATTGGCGATGTATTCGTTGCTATTTCAGGCATGAGTTTCCCTCCCTATTTATACTTAATCCTTGGATCGATCGCTGCATACAACAAGTCCACAATTAGATTAATCATGACAAACAAAAAGGCGATGACGAGAATCCCGGACTGTATGACCGGATAATCCCGGGAAAGTATAGCATCATAAATATATGTACCGATGCCTGGCCAGCCAAAAATGTTTTCCGTTAAAATGGCCCCGCCTAAAAGTAATCCTGTCTGCAGGCCGATTACCGTCACCACTGGAATTAAAGCATTTTTCAAGGAGTGCTTGTATACAACCCAAAACATTTTCATCCCCTTAGCGCGAGCCGTACGAATGAAATCCGATCTCATTACTTCCAACATGGACGAACGTGTCATCCTTGCAATTATCGCCATCGGAATGGTCGCTAACGCAATTCCCGGCAAAATGAGATGCTTGATCACTTCGAAAAACTGATCAACTCTTCCAGCAACGAGCGTATCAATCAAATACAGGCCCGTTATGGCCTCGACTGGATCCCTGATATTGTCCCGCCCTGTCGTAGGAAGTAAATCCCATTGAATTGAGATGATGTATTGCTCCATTAATCCCAGCCAGAATATCGGCATGGACAAACCAATCAACGCAATCACCATCGCTGCATAGTCAAACCATGAGTTCTGGAACCAAGCTGATATTATCCCTGCATTTACACCTATGACCACTGCAATGATCATGGCAATCAATGCTAACTCAATCGTTGCCATTAGATATGGCCCTATTTCTTCAGAAACAGGACTATTCGTTTTTAACGATACACCCAGGTCCCCCTGTAACAGGCCTGATACATAATCCCAAAATTGAATGAACCATGGTTTATCCAAACCAAGTTCCTTTGTCATTGCCTCGACTGCCTCTTTTGTTGCTTGCTGCCCTAGAATCACCTGTGCAGGATTCCCAGGAATCGCCCGAATCATCATGAATACAATAAACGCCATTCCGAGTAACACTGGAATGAGAGATCCTAAACGTCGTACGGTATAGGAAAACAAAACAATCACCCGCCTTTTACATAAGGGTCCTTTGAGCGCCCTCGATCATTTTGAAATGCATTCCATAACAAAACCGGGAAGCATGCAAGATTACATACTACCCGGTTCGTACGGTTAATTTTCTAGTGAAACGTTAACAAGGGATTGAGAACCGGTTGGATGTGGAACAAACCCTTTGACTGTCTTGGATCCGGCTAGCTGCGGTAATGAGTGGACTAGTGGAACCCATGGTGCTTCCTCATGGATGATTTCCTGAGCTTTTCCATATAACTCATTACGCTTGGCTTCATCTGCCGTGGACTGGGCCTCGATCAATAGATCGTGCACTTCATCATTTGCATAACGAGAATAATTGTTTGAGCCGATATTATCTTTATCCAATAAGGCATAAAGGAAGTTATCTGCATCTCCATTATCGCCTGTCCAGCCTAGCATGAAGGATTGAGCCTCACCAGCCTGCACTTTCTCTAAATAGGCAGCCCATTCGTATGAAACGATATTTGCCTCGATACCAACCTGCTTTAAGCTGGCTTGAATGGCCTCGGCCACTTTTTGACCATCTGGCATATACGGGCGTGGTACCGGCATTGCCCATAGGTCCATTTTAAATCCTTTTTCATATCCAGCCTTTTTCAGAAGTTCTTTAGCTTTTTCGACATCGTAATCATAGTCTTCAATGTTGTCATTGTATCCAGAAACGGATGGTGGCATTGGATTTTTTGCAGGCTCCGCTGTGCCTTCGAAAAAGTTATCGATAATTTCTTTTTTGTTAATTAAGTGTGAGATAGCTTGACGTACTTCCTTTTTGTCGAATGGTGCTTTTTCAACATTGAAAGCAAAGTACCCGACGTTCATGGATGGACGTTCGAATAACTGCAGTTTGTCATCTCCTGTAACTTTGCTGATATCGCTTGGGTTCAGACCGTCCATTAAGTCGATTTCACCTTTGATTACAGCATTTAAACGTGCAGAGTTATCTTTAATGACTTTAAACGTGATTCCATCAAGTTTTGGCAGTCCTTTTTGCCAATAGCCTTCGTTTTTCACCACTTCGATCGTATCGCCAGGCTTCCATGATTTGAATTTGAAAGGACCTGTTCCAGATGGATTCTTAGTGAAATTGTCTCCCTCTTTTTCAAATCCTGTCGGACTGGCTATTGCAAATGTAGGCATGGCAAGATTTTTCAGGAATGGTGCCTGAGGGCGGTTCAATGTGAATTCCACCGTGCTATCATCGATAGCTTTTACTTCTTTGATAACATGTCCTTCATCACCTTCAAATCCGCCAAACATAGAGGCGTAGTAAGCAAATTTACCTTCGTCCTTACTTTTTGCCCAGCGTTGAAAGTTTTTTACGACTGAATCCGCATTGAAATCCGTACCATCATGGAACTTGATTCCGGTTTTCAATTTGAATGTGTATGTCTTGGCGTCATCCGACACTTTCCATGATTCTGCAAGACCAGGATTTATTTCCGTATTATCTTCTCCGTATTTCACAAGCGTTTCAAAAATCTGCTGCGTGACGATGAATGATTCACCATCCGTTACGATAGCTGGGTCAAGACCGACAGCATCTCCGCCTTTACCGTAAATCAATACGCCGCCTTTCGCTTCACTTGATCCCCCATTACCATCATCTTTCTCTTTTGATGTAGACGAGGAGCATCCAGCAAGCGCTAGCGAAAGAGCCAGGATACCAGTCAACAATAATGCCAATGTTTTCTTCATATTCTTCCCCCTTATTTTTTACGAATTTATGTATACGTCATGTCAGTTGTATAAATGACAAGCAACGTAGTGACCAGGTTTATGTTCATGCAAAACGGGTTTTTCCGATTTGCACTCTGCCATCGCTTTCGAGCACCTCGTATGGAATGGGCAACCGCTAGGCGGGTTTGATGGACTTGGAACATCACCCTGCAGGATTACCCTATCTCCCTTGTATTCCACATCCGGAATCGGCACTGCTGATAATAAGGCCTGGGTATAAGGGTGAAGAGGATCCTCATACAGTTCCTCACTTTCCGTCAATTCAACTATATGCCCAAGATACATGACACCGACACGGTCAGAGATATGCCTTACTACGCCCAGATCATGGGCAATGAAAAGGTAAGTCAAATCAAAATCTTCCTGCAAATCCTGCAGGAGGTTCAAAACCTGGGCCTGAATCGATACATCCAGTGCAGATACGGGTTCATCGGCGATGATCAGCTTAGGGTTGACCGCAAGTGCCCTTGCAATGCCAATACGTTGCCGCTGGCCCCCACTAAATTGGTGCGGATACCTTTTAGCATGGTAACTGCTTAAACCAACAACCTTAAGAAGCTCTTGTACACGGGCTTTACGCACCTTTTTATCTTTTACCCCATGAACGATAAGCGGTTCTTCCAATATCTTTTCAACAGTATGCCTGGGATTGAGGGAAGCGAATGGATCCTGGAAGACCATCTGCATTTCACGGCGCATTTTTCTCATTTCACGGGAAGATAAAGTCGTCAGGTCCTTTCCTTCGAAATAGACATTCCCTTCACTCGGCTCAAGCAATCGAAGCAGTAATCTTCCCGTTGTCGATTTACCGCAACCGCTTTCCCCGACAAGACCTAAGGTTTCCCCTTTGTAAATGGAAAAAGACAAGCCATCTACGGCTTTGACCTCTCCGACGGTCTTTCCTAGGACGCCTCCTTTAATCGGAAAATGCTTCTTTAGGTTTTCTACCTTAACCAATGTTTGATTCATGCAAGGCTTCTCCTTTCCCATCTTCATACAGCCAGCAACGAACATGCTGGCCATCATCAAATTCCAAAAGAGACGGGGTCTCACTTATACATTGCTCCATGGCACGGGAGCAACGCGGGGCAAACTGGCACCCCAGGTTGCCTGTCCCAGGTTTTGGAACATTACCAGGGATCGAGTAAAGACGTTCTTTCTTTATCCGCATATCTGGAATCGACTGAAGTAATCCGACCGTATACGGATGCTTAGGACTTTGGAAAATCGTTTGCACATTTCCTTCCTCTATTACCTTGCCGGCATACATGACAATGACACGTTCACACATTTGCGCCACAACGCCAAGATCATGGGTAATCATCATGATTGCTGTATCTGTTTCTTTATTTAAGTTCTTCATTAACTCTAAGATTTGTGCCTGAATCGTCACATCCAAAGCCGTTGTCGGCTCATCCGCTATAAGAAGTTTCGGCTCACAGATCATGGCCATGGCAATCATGACCCTCTGTCTCATTCCACCTGAAAGCTGGTGAGGATATTCATCGATCAATTCTTCGGCACGGCCAAGCCCAACCAATTTCAACATTTCCACCGCTCTACGACGGGCCTGCTTTTTGTTCCATTTTTTATGTATCCGTAGCGTCTCCACCAGCTGCTCGCCTATAGTGAAAACTGGATTCAAACTTGTCATCGGTTCCTGAAAAATCATCGCTATGTCATTTCCGCGAATCTTTCTCATCCTCGCCTCAGAAGCGTTTGCGATATTCTCTCCTTTAAAAAGGATTTCTCCCTCCACCTTACCAGCCGGTGAAGAAACCAGTCCCATGATGGACAAAGAAGTTACGCTTTTTCCGCATCCTGATTCTCCAACAATCCCTAAAACCTCACCAGGATTGACATGAAAATCGATTGAATTTACGACAGGGATCACCCCATCGTCTGTACGAAAACTGGTTCGAAGCCCATTCACCTTAATAATTGGTTCGTCCATCGAATCACTTCCTATATATAACTTTTTTCCAATTATATTATTGGGTTTATTATTGCATCAAAATTAAAATATTACAATATAT